>NZ_JAIUKC010000099.1:0-47293 GCF_020177435.1 Saccharopolyspora sp. 7B
CGGGGGGCCCCCCCCGCCCCCGCGCCCCCCCGCGGCCCCCCCCGGGGGGGCGCCCGCCCCCCCCCCCCCCGCGCCCCCGGGGCGCCCCGTCCGGGAGTCCTTCGTCAGCCGTTCTCGGCGATGTCGGCGAGCACCGCCGCGATCGTGCGCACCGGAACACCGGTGCCGCCCTTCGCGGTGTAGCCGTGCGGCGAGTTCGTGTTGTACGCCGGGCCGGCCACGTCGATGTGCGCCCACGGCAGCCCGTCGCGGACGAACTCCTTCAGGAACAGGCCCGCGGTGAGCATGCCGCCCCAGCGGTGCCCGGCCACGTTCGCCAGGTCGGCGAGCTTCGAGTCCAGGTCGCCGCGCAGCTCCTCGGGCAGCGGCATCGGCCAGGCGCCCTCACCGGTGGCCTGCGAGAGCTTCGCGACGCGGTCGCGGAAGTCCTCGTCGCCCATCACGGCGGGGGTGCGCTTGCCCAGCGCCACCACCTGCGCGCCGGTCAGCGTGGAGGTCTCGATCAGGTAGTCCGGCTCGTCCTCGCCCGCGCGCACGATCGCGTCGGCCAGGATCAGCCTGCCCTCGGCGTCGGTGTTGAGGACCTCGACCGTCTTGCCGCCGTACATGCTCAGCACGTCGCCGGGCCGGTACGCGGTGCCGGAGGGCATGTTCTCCACCATCGGCACGGTGGCGGTCACGTCCAGCGGGTAGTTCAGCTTCGAGACCAGCACCATCGTGGCGATCACCGCGGCGGCGCCGGACATGTCCGAGGTCATCTCGTCCATCGAGGCGGCCGGCTTCAGCGAGATGCCGCCGGTGTCGAAGGTGACGCCCTTGCCGACCAGCGCGACCTTCTTCGCCGCCTTCGGGCCCTTGTGCCGCAGCCGGACCAGGCGCGGCGGGCGGCTCGAACCGGCGCCGACGCCGAGGATGCCGCCGTAGCCGCCCTTGCGCAGGGCCGCCTCGTCGAGCACCTCGACCTCCAGCCCCGCGGACCGGGCCAGCTCGCTCGCCCGGTCGGCGAAGGACCCCGGGTACAGGTCGTTCGGCGGGGTGTTGATCAGGTCCCGGGCGATGGTGACGGACTCGCCGATGGCGGTGCCGCCCTTGAGCGCGTGCTTGGCGGCGTCGTCCTTCGCGTCCGGCACGACCAGGTCGACCTGGTTCACCGGGTCGTCGCCCGGCTCGGACTTGTACTTGCGGAACGAGTAGGCGCCCAGCACGGTGCCCTGCACCGCGGCGCCCAGGTCCAGCGCGCCCAGCGTGGTCGCGGCGTGCGCGACACCGCTCAGCGCGCGGGCCGCGGCACCGGCGGCGCGGCGCACCTGCTCGCCGGTGGGGGAGTCGCCGGTGACCTTGCCGAGCCCGACGGCCAGCAGCACGTCCGCGCGCAGCCCGGAACCCGCGGGCAGCTTCACGACCTCCTCGGCCTTGCCGCTGGCGCCGAGGGTCGCGAGCACCTTCGCCAGGTCGCCGTCGAAGGCCGCGGCCACCTCCTCGCCGCCCGGTGCGATCTCCGGGCCGTCCGCACCGGCGATGGTGCCGATGACCAGGACGTCCGCGGTGAGTTTCGCGGCTTTGGTGTCGGTGAGGGCGAGTTTCGGCGTGCTCACGTGTGTTTCCTCCGGGCGGTGTCGCCGTCGATGGGGATCTCGGACGTAGGGACTGTCCCCGGCGGGCCTGACCTGGTCGGAGGCCGTCCCGCGACCGCCACTGTAGATCGGGCGGGCCGCGGTGGGTCCGACAGGCGGTCGCGGTGCGACCGGCCGCGCCGTAGGTCCGAGCTTAGCGCTGCGCCGATCATCGCCAGCGGTTTTCCCGCGCGGGAGCGCGTCGGCGCGGTCCGGTGGGAAAGCGCACCGGGACGGGCCGGTGCCGGTGCGTAGGCTGGGCCGCCGCGGACCCGGGCGCGACCGGCCGCGCGGCGCCCGCCGGGCCGCCGCCGCGGGCGTGCCCGGTCGGCGTCGACCGGCAGGCGGCTGCCGGTGGGGACCGCGTTCTGCAAAGGTGGACGAGTGGGGCAACAGGTCGCGGAGCAGCAGGCGGCAACCGGTGCGGGTCCCGCCGCGGGCGGACCTCGGCGGTCGCTCGGATCGGCGCTGCCGCTGGCGCTCGGCGGCATGCTCGGCGCAGGCCTGTTCGTCGGCATCGCCCCCGCCACCCTCGCCGCCGGGCGGCTGGTGCCGCTCGCGATCCCGCTGGTGCTGGTGGCGGTCGCGTGCTGCGCGCTGGCCTCGGCGCACCAGTCCGCCAGCTACCGCGGCCCCGGCGCCGGCTACGCGTGCATCCGGGCGCGGCTCGGCGTGCTGCCCGCGCGGTTCGGTGCCGCCACCGCGCTCGCCGGGCAGGTCGCCGCCCTGGCCGCGGTCGCGGAGGTCATCGTCCAGCACGCGATGCCCGCCGCGCCGCCCGCGATCGCCGCGGCGATCGTGCTGTTCGTCGTGCTGGCGGCCACCGCGGGGCTGCGCATCCGCGGCGCCGCGGCCTGGGTGTGGCTGCTGCTCGCGCTGGTCGTGGTGGGGCTGGTCGTGGCGGTGTGCTTCGCGATCGAACCGCCCGCGGGCCTACCGGTCGGTCCGCCGCGGGGCGACGGGGCCATCGGCATCACCGGCGCGGCCGGGGTGCTGTTCTTCGGCTTCCTCGGCTTCGAGCGGCTCACCGCCCCGGCCCACGAGCAGGACCGCTACCGCGGCAAGGTCGTGAAGTGGGCCGTGATCGCCGCGCTGGTGGTGACCGGCGCGGCGGTGCTGCTGCTGTCGACGGCGCTGCTGCACCAGCTCGGCCCGGCCCGGCTCGCGCTGTCCGGGCAGCCGGTGCTCGACGCGATGGACGCGGCCGCGGGCGGCGGGTTGCGGCCGCTGGTCGGCACCGCGGTGGGGTTGGCGCTGTTCCCGGTGCTGCTGGGGATCCTCGAATCGCTGCGCTCCACGGCGCTCGCCGTCCAGCGCGACCAGGACCTGCCCGCGGTGCTCGGCCGGACGAGCCGCGCGGGCACCCCGTACCTGCTGGACCTGTGCGCGGGCGTCGCCGCCGCGGTGGTGGCGCTGCTGGTGCAGCCGGTCGCCGCGATGGCCTTCGCCTCCTGCTGCCTGCTGGTGCACCACGCGCTGGCCAACGCCGCCGCGCGGGTGCTGCTCGCGGACGACCAGGTGTGGCGGATGCGGTCCGCGTGCCTGGGGATGGGATTGGCCGTGATCCTGGCCATGAGCATGCCCGTCCATGCGATGCTCGGAACTCTCGTGGTGGTCATCGCGGGTCCGCTGCTGGCGGGCCTGGTCTCTCGGCGCTGGAGTTGAGGTCGGCATGCTCGAACGCGGTCCCGAACGTGGTGCTCGGCCGGACCCCGCGGACCGGTGGGAGCCCGGCTCGGACATCCTCTACCGCTTCTGGCGCCTCGACGGTTCGCTCGGCACCGTGCACCCGGCGCGGGTGGTCGACGATCGGCCGGACCGGTTGCTGTGCTGGGTGCTGCCGGGAACGCCGATCCGCATCACCACCTCGCCGGACGGGCGCACCCCGCGGGAGCTGCCGCTGCACGAGCGGTTCTCCGGCACCCGGGTGCCCGCGCTGTCGGTGTGGCGCACGACGGCCACGCTGCGGTTGGTGTTCGCCGAGCAGTGGTCCTCGGTGTGGTGGTTCTTCGAAGCCGACGGCAGCTTCCGCAACTGGTACGTGAACCTGGAGGTGCCGCTGGGGCGGGACGCCACCGGCGTCAACCGGGTGGACGGGGTGCTCGACCTGGAGGTGTTCCCCGGCGGGAAGTGGTCGTGGAAGGACGAGGACGAGCTCGCCTCCGCGCTGGCCGCCGGCCGCATCGACCAGCGGCGGCTCGACCGGCTGCGCGCGGAGGGGGAGCGGATGGCGGACCTCGCCGAACGGGAGCTGTTCCCGTTCGACGGCAGCCACTGCGACGCCCGGCCCGATCCCGGGTGGGCGCTGCCCTCGCTGCCCGCCGAGCTGGTGCGCTGAACCCGCCGGTCAGGCCAGCGCGAGGAAGAAGAACAGGCCGAACACGGCGGTGAGCGCCGCCAACCCGCCGACCTGGCCACCGCGCAGGTCCTTCGGGAACAGCGTCTTGTGCTTGCCGTACCACCAGAAGCCCCACCAGGCGACGCCCGCGCCGCCGACGATCGCGCCGAACCAGCCCAGCCAGGCGTACCCCCACAGCACGAGCAGCCCGCCGCCCAGCGGCAGCAGCAGGCCGAGCGCGGCCGCGAGCGTGTCCTGCTGGACCGTCGTCGGTCCCGTCACCGGCAGGTTCTCCTGGTCACCCATGGCCTCATCATAGAGGTCCGAACGGATCACCGGTACGTCTCCGGGAAGACCGCCTGGAACGGGTTCGGGCAGCCTCCGACACTAGGAGGACCGACCGATGCCACACCGGTTTCCACTGTTCCGAGGCGCGCGATACGGTACGGGCATGACAGAACTCTCGTTCTCCCGGATTCCCAGTTCGCATCCCGCCACCGAGGCGCACCGCGCGGACGTACTGGCGAATCCCGGCTTCGGGAAGTTCTTCACCGACCACATGGCGACGGTGCGGTACTCCACCGAGCGCGGCTGGTACGACGCGAAGGTCGAGGCCTACCACCCGCTGCAGCTCGACCCGGCGACGACGGTGCTGCACTACGCGCAGGCGATCTTCGAGGGGCTGAAGGCCTACCGGCAGCCCGACGGCGCGATCTCCGCGTTCCGCCCGGAGCAGAACGCGCGCCGGTTCCAGCGCTCGGCGCAGCGCATCGCGATGCCGGAGCTGCCGGAGCAGGTGTTCCTGGACTCGCTGCGCGAGCTCGTCGACGTCGACCGCGCCTGGGTGCCGGAAGCGGGGGAGAGCTCGCTGTACCTGCGGCCGTTCATGATCTCCACCGAGGTCAGCCTCGGCGTGAACCGCCCGGCCAGCGAGTACCTGTACCTGGTGCTCGCCTCGCCCGCCGGCTCCTACTTCTCCGGTGGCGTCAAGCCGGTCACGGTGTGGCTGGGCCACGAGTACGTGCGGGCCGCGCCCGGCGGAACCGGGGCGGCGAAGTTCGCGGGCAACTACGCGGCCTCGTTCGCCGCGCAGGCGCAGGCCGTGGAGAACGGCTGCGACCAGGTGGTGTGGCTGGACGCGGTGGAGCGGCGCGCCGTCGAGGAGATGGGCGGGATGAACCTGTTCTTCGTCTTCGGCTCCGGCGCGGACGCCCGGCTGGTCACCCCGGAGCTGTCCGGCAGCCTGCTGCCCGGCGTCACCCGGTCCTCGGTGCTGGAGCTCGGCGCCGACCTGGGCCTGGCCGTCGAGGAGCGGCGGATCACCACCGACGAGTGGGAGAAGCGCGCCCGCTCCGGTGAGCTCACCGAGGTGTTCGCCTGCGGCACCGCCGCGGTGATCACCCCCGTCGGGCACGTGAAGCACCAGGACGGCGAGTTCACCGTCGCCGACGGCAAGGCCGGTGCGGTGACGATGAAGCTGCGCGAGCGGCTCACCGCCATCCAGCAGGGCACCGCGCCCGACCGGCACGGCTGGATGGTCCCGCTCGCCTGACCGAACCCCCTGCTCGGTGCCCCCTCGTCCCGGCGAAATCGAGGGGGCGCCTTGCTTTCGGCCCGGGCGGGTTGTCGGTGCCCCGGCGTAGCTTCCGGTGACGTGGACCACGTCAAGGGGGCGAAGATGTCGAACCGAGTGCTCCTGCTGATCGGCACCCGCAAGGGATTGTGGCTGGCGCACCGCCACCGCGGGGACTGGGAAGTCACCGGGCCACACCTGCCGATGGCGGAGATCTACGCCGTCGCCGCCGACACCCGCGGTGCGCCCCGGCTGCTCGTCGGCGCCTCCAGCACGCACTTCGGGCCGAGCGTGGTCACCAGCGACGACCTCGGCGCCACCTGGCAGGAACCGGAGGTGGCGCCGATCGCGTTCCCCGCCGACACCGGGGTCGCGCTGGAACGGGTGTGGCAGCTCGCGCCGGGTCCCGCCGACCACCCGGAGGTCGTGCACGCGGGCGGTGAGCCGTCCGCGCTGTTCCGATCCGAAGACCGCGGGCGGACGTTCCAGCTGGTCCGCGGGCTGTGGGGCCACCCGCACCGGGAGCGCTGGGAGCCCGGGTTCGGCGGGCAGGCGGTGCACACCGTGCTCGCGCACCCGCACGACCCGGACCGGGTGGTGGTGGCGATGTCGGCGGGCGGCGTCTACCGCACCGAGGACGGCGGGGACAGCTGGCAGGCGAGCAACCGGGGCATCAGGGCGTACTTCCTGCCGGACGAGTACCCCGAGTTCGGCCAGTGCGTGCACAAGATCGCCCAGCACCCCGCGGAGCCGGAGCGGTTCTTCCTGCAGAACCACCACGGCGTGTACCGCAGCGACGACGGGGCGGCGAGCTGGCGCTCCATCGCCGACGGGCTGCCCAGCGACTTCGGCTTCCCGATCGTGACCCACCCGCACCGCCCGGACGTGGTGTTCGGGTTCCCGCTGACCGCCGACGCGACGCGCTACCCGCCGGGCGGGCGCTGCCGCGTGTACCGCAGCGAGGACGCGGGGGAGACCTGGACCGGGCTGTCCGAGGGGTTGCCCGACCGGTTCTGGTCCGCGGTGATGCGCGATGCGCTGTGCACCGACGACGCCGACCCGGCCGGGGTGTACTTCGGCTCCCGCAGCGGCGAGGTGTACGCGGGCAGCGACGACGGGGACCGCTGGGAGCGGATCGCCGCGCACCTGCCCGACGTGCTCTCGCTGCGCGCGATGAGCTGGTGAGGTGGTGGCGGTGCGGGTGACGTTGGTGCTGCCGCTGCTGCTGCGCGAGCACGCGGGCGGGCGGCAGCGGCTGGAGGTCGAACCGGGGGAGGCCACGCTGGCGGGGGTGCTGGACGTGGTCGCGGCCCGGCACCCGGCGCTGGAGCGGCGGCTGCGGGACGAGAGCCGCGGGCTGCGGCGCCACGTCAACTTCTACCTCGACGGGGAGGAATGCCGGTGGCTGGACGGCGCCGGATCGGAGGTGCGGGACGGGACCGAGGTCCGCGTCATCCCCTCGGTCGCCGGTGGTTGACGCGTCAGCCGAGCACGGAGACCGCCAGCACCAGGGTGGTGGTGAGCTCGGCGCCCGCCCCGAGCACGTCGCCGGTGATGCCGCCGAAGCGCCGCCGCACGTGCGCGGTGAACCCGAGCAGCACCACGCAGGCCAGCAGCACCGCGGCCGCCCCCGACCAGGACGCCGCGAGCGCGCCCCCGGCCAGCAGCCCGGCCCACCAGCAGGCGACCAGCCACCACGGCTGGGTCCCCGCGACCAGCGGGCCCATGCCCTCCGGTCGCGCGGCCGGCAACCCGCGGCGGCAGCAGAGCACGAACGCACCCCGGCCCGCCGCGCACGCCAGCACTACCACCGCCCAGCGCCCGGACGCGGCGAGCTCGGCGAGCGCCGCCGCCTGCACGCCCACCGCGATGATCAGCGCGACCACCGCGAACGGGCCGGCGCCGCCGTCGCGCATCACCGCCAGCGCCCGCTCCGGCGGGCCGTAGCAGCCGAGGCCGTCGACGGTGTCGGCCAGCCCGTCCACGTGCATGCCCCGGGTGACCAGCACCAGCGCCGCCACGGTGAGCAGCCCGGCCAGCAGTCCCGGCGCGCCGAGCGCCGTCAGCGCCCACAGCAGCACCGCGCCGAACCCGCCGACCAGCGCGCCCACCAGCGGGGCGAGCGCGATGGCCTGGCGGCAGGCGCGGTCGTCGACCTCGCGGGCGGGCAGCGGCAGCACCGTCAGCCAGGACACCGCCAGCAGCAGCCCGTTCATCGGGCCGCGGCCGTTCCGGGGCAGGTCACAGCTCCTGGTCCTCCGGGTCGGGGCCGATGGCCTCGGCGGAGGTGGGGCCGCCGACGCCCGCCTCGCCGAACGTCGCCATCTCGGCCAGCACGCGCACCGCGGCCGACAGCACCGGCAGCGCGGTGACGGCCCCGGAGCCCTCCCCGAGGCGCATCTCCAGGTCGAGGATCGGGCTCAGGTCGAGGTGTTCGAGCACCAGCGTCCCGCCCGGCTCGGCGGTGCGGTGCCCCGCCAGCCACCACTGGCGGGCACTGGGCGTGAGTTCCTCGGCGACCATCGCGGCGGCGCCGACGACGACGCCGTCCAGCAGCACCGGCGTCCGGCGCACCGCGGCCTGCGCGAGGAACCCGGCGAGCGCGGCGATGTCCGCGCCGCCGCTGGTGCGCAGCAGCGCCACCGGGTCGTCGAGCACCGGGCGGGCCCGGCGCAGCGCGTCCCGGATCGCGGCGGTCTTGCGCATCCACGCGTTGTCGTCGATCCCGGTGCCGCGCCCGACCACCGCCACCGGCTCGATGCCGGTGAGCGCGGCGATGAGCACCGCGGCCGGGGTGGTGTTGCCGATGCCCATGTCACCGGCGATGAGCAGGTCCGCGCCGGAATCGATCTCCTCGTCGGCGACGGCCTTGCCCAGTTCGACCGCGTCCCGCGCCTCGTCCGCGGTGAGCGCGTCCTCGCGGTCGATGGCCCCGGAACCGCGGCGGATCTTGCGCCCGGACACCGCGGGCGGGGTGTCGGCGTTCACCGCCACGTCCAGCACGCGCACGGTGGCGCCGTTCGCCCTGGCCAGCGCGTTCACCGCGGCACCGCCGTCGAGGAAGTTGCGCACCATCTGGCCGGTGACCTCGGCGGGATAGGCGGACACGCCGTGCTCGGCGACGCCGTGGTCCCCGGCGAAGATCACCACCCGGGCGCGTTCGAAGGGGCGCGGCGGGCAACTGCCCTGACGTCCCGCGACCCACACCCCGAGCTCTTCCAGCCTGCCGAGCGAACCGGCCGGTTTGGTCAGCTGCTCCTGCCGGGCCACCGCTTGCCGCCGCGCCTGCTCGTCCGGCGGCGGCACGGCGCCGAACCGGACCGGGGTGTTCTCGGGTGCGGTGGACAAGGGTTACCTCCGGGGTAGGGGCGGGTGGTCAGCGCAACCGGAGCGGGACTCCCGCGACGAGCAGCAGCACTGCGTCGCAGCGGTCGGCGAGCCGCGCGTTGAGCTCGCCGAGCCGGTCGCGGAAAAGTCTTCCAGAACTCGTGGCGGGCACGATTCCGAGCCCGACCTCCGCGGACACCAGCACCAGCCGGGCCGCGCAGCCCGCGACGGCCTCGACGAGCGCGGTGCAGCGGGCCGCGACCGCGTCGAGCGCCGCCGGGTCGCGGTCCCAGGCGCCCGCGTCGTCGAGCACCCCGGTCAGCCAGGTCGCGAGGTCGTCCACCAGCAGCGCGGGGCCGTCCGCGGGAGCGCCGCGCAGCAGTTCCAGCAGCGTCGCGGGGTCGCCGGCTTCGGCGGTCGTCCAGGTCGCAGGCCTGCGGACGACGTGCGCGGCGATCCGCTCGGTCCACTCGGCGTCGCCGGGGTCGTGCCGGGAGGTCGCGACGTAGGTGACGGGCTCCTCGGCGCCGAGCAGGCCCTCCGCGTGCGCGGACTTCCCGGAGCGGGCCCCGCCGAGCACCAGGGTGCGTGCGGACGCGGCCACCGGTGCACCTCCTGCGATCGGGTGAACGACTGCGGGAACCGTACCCGGGCCCGCGGTGCGCCGGGCCGGCCCGGGTCCGCTCAGGAGCGGGTTTCCCGCGGGTCCGCGGTGACCAGGTCGCCGAGCACCTCGTCGATGCGGTCCAGCACGTCCGCGCCGAGCTCCACGCCGGAGGCCGCGACGTTGTCGGCGACCTGCTCGGGCCGGGACGCGCCGACGATCGCCGCCGACACGTTCGGGTTCTGCAGCACCCACGCGATGGCGAGCTGCGCGGTGGACAGGCCCAGGTCGGAGGCGACCGGCTGCAGCCGCTGGACCGCGGAGAGCACGTCGTCCCGCATCCACCGCGAGATCATCTTCGCGCCGCCGCCCTCGTCGGTGGCGCGGGAGCCCGCGGGCGGCTGCTGCCCCGGCAGGTACTTGCCGGTGAGCACGCCCTGCGCGATCGGGGAGAACACGATCTGCCCGATTCCTTCGCGCTCGCTGACCGGCACCACCTGGGATTCGATGACGCGCCACAGCATCGAGTACTCCGGCTGGTTAGAGATCAGCGGCACCGACAGCTCGCGGGCCAGCTCGGCGCCGCGGGTGAGCTGCTCGGCGGACCACTCGGAGACGCCGATGTAGAGCGCCTTGCCCTGCCGCACCAGGTCGGCGAAGGCGGTCATCGTCTCCTCCAGCGGCACCGACGGGTCGAACCGGTGGGCCTGGTAGAGGTCGACGTAGTCGGTCTGCAACCGGCGCAGCGAGGCATTGCAGGACTCGATGATGTGCTTGCGACCGAGACCGCGATCGTTGGGGCCCTCACCGGTGGGGAAGTAGACCTTCGTGAAGATCTCCAGCCCTTCCCGGCGCTGCCCGGCCAGCGCCCGGCCGAGCACCGATTCGGCGCGGGTCCGGGCGTAGACGTCGGCGGTGTCGAAGGTGGTGATGCCCGCGTCGAGGGCGGCCCGCACGCAGGCGTGCGCGGCGTCCTCCTCGACCTGGGAGCCGTGGGTGAGCCAGTTGCCGTACGCGATCTCGCTGATGGACAGACCGCTGTTGCCGAGGCGTCGAAACTCCATGCCCGGACCCTATGCCGCGCGCGGACCCGGCGGCATCCGGCGGAATGCGGGGCGATCGAGGTCCGCCGCGGCGTCCAGCGGGAGCCGGGATCAGCCGATCTTGTGGAAGTCCTTCGGGGTGAGCCGCGGCCGCGGCACGCGCAGCCTGCGCAGCTGCATGGCCCGGGTGAACGCGTACCAGCCCAGCGACAGCGGCCGCTCGGTGGCGTCCGGGAACTTCGCGCGCACCCGCTTGTTCACGGCGCGGCCCAGCAGCGTGCCCTCGAACAGCATCGTCAGCAGCAGCACCAGGCACACCAGGGTGGCGTACTGCTGCACGAGCACGTTCTGCACGAGCGTGGTCACGAACACGACCAGCACCAGCGGCATGAACATGCCCATCATGTGCCTGCGGGTGTCGACGATGTCGCGCACGTACGCGCGCACGGGCCCGCGGTCGCGCGGCATCAGGTAGCGGTCGTCGCCGGCCATCATGCGCTCGCGGCGTTCCCGCGCGGCCTTGCGGCGCTCGTCCTTGTTGCCGCGGGCGCGCTTCATCGCCTCGCGCTGCGTCTTCGGCGGCGGCGCGACCGGGCCGCGGCGGCGGGTCTCGGCCTCGCGCCGCTTCGGCGTGGGACGGCCCTTGCCGGGAGTGCGGTCGCGGGCGGGTTCCGGCGCGACCTGGGCGCTCTCGGTGGAAGCGTCGTCGGTCGCGGTCTGCTCAGCGCTGCTGCGGCGAAGGAACCTCACCCCTCCAGGGTATTCGACGCCACTCGGCCGGGCGCACGTGACCGCGTGTTCGGGGAAGCGCCGGGCCGGACGCGTGCGGGTGCGAGGACGTTCACGTGGTTCCGCGCGCGGTCTGTGCCACCATGGAGGCTGGTAGACCAACACGACTCGCCTCCCGAGTCGCCCCTCCCCGGCGGGGAATACCTCGGGTCGGCGCCGACGTTGGACGTCACGCCGGAAGCGGACGAGCGAGACCTCTAGGGAGAGTCATGACCGCCCAGACGACGACTGAGAGCGAGGCGCCCTCGCACGGTGTCACCCTGACCGACTCCGCGGCGCAGAAGGCGAAGGCGCTGCTGGAGCAGGAGGGCCGCGATGACATGCACCTGCGCATCGCCGTCCAGCCCGGTGGCTGCGCCGGCCTGCGCTACCAGCTGTTCTTCGACGAGCGCTCGCTGGACGGCGACGCGCGGCGCGGCTTCGAGGGCCTCGACGTGGTCGTCGACCGGATGAGCGCCCCGTACGTGGAGGGCGCGGTGATCGACTTCGTGGACACCATCGAGAAGCAGGGCTTCACGATCGACAACCCGAACGCGGGCGGCTCCTGCGCCTGCGGCGACTCGTTCCACTGACCCGAACTCCGAACGGCCCGGCTCCCGCGCAGGAGCCGGGCCGTTCGCGTGCCGTCAGGGGGTCACGACGACCCGCACCTCCTCGTCGCCGAGGGCGACCAGGTCTCCCGGGGCGAGCTGGCGGCCGCGCCGGGTCTCGACCTCGTCGTTGACCAGCACCTCGCCCTCTTCCAGCAGGGCCTTCGCGTCGGCGCCGTGCTCGGCGAGGCCCGCCAGCTTCAGCAGCTGGCCCAGCCGGATGGTGCCTTCCCGGATCTCCACATCGCGCATGCCCGCATTCTCCGCCGGGGGCGCGGTGCGGTTCGCGGCCACCGGTCGCGAGTAGCGCGGGTCACGTTCCCGGCGAGGTGTGTCCGCCAAGCTCCGCGACGTTCGCGGTGACCTGCGGTGGAACGCGCGCGGCACCGCCGTTCCGGGTGAACGGGCAGGTCAGCGCTGGTGCCAATGGCGCATTGACTGGACGCGGGAAAGAACCTGTGATCGACGGGCAAGTACTCAATCGAGAAAGTTGCCCGATGCCTCTACCCGCATACGCCCTAGCGGTGGCGCTCGCCGCCACGTCCGTCGTGCCCGCGGCCGGGGCCATGACAGCTCCCGCCGCCCCCGAACCGGCCGCGGCACCCGTGGCCGGACCGATCGTGCAGCTGTTCCAGTGGCCCTGGGACTCCATCGCGCAGGAGTGCCGCAGCACCCTCGGACCGAAGGGCTTCGGCGCCGTCCAGGTGTCCCCGCCGCAGGAGCACGTGCGCCTCGACGGCGAGGACCACCCCTGGTACCAGGACTACCAGCCGGTGAGCTACCAGCTGGAGAGCAGGCGCGGGAACCGCGAGCAGTTCGCGGCCATGGTCTCCGCCTGCAACGACGCCGGGGTGCAGATCTACGCCGACGCGGTGGTCAACCACATGGCCGCCAGCGACGCGATCGGCAGCGCGGGCACCACGCACGAGAAGTACGTGTACCCGGGCCTGTACAGCGACGCCGACTTCCACGACTGCCGCCGCGACATCGCGAACTACGACGACAAGGGCGAGGTCCGCAACTGCGAGCTCGTCGGGCTCTCCGACCTCGCGACCGAGTCGGACTACGTGCGCTCCGCCGAGAAGGCCTACCTGAACGACCTGATCAGCCTCGGCGTCTCCGGTTTCCGCGTCGACGGCGTCAAGCACATGCCGCCGGAGGACGTCGGCGCGATCTTCGACGGGCTGGACGAGGTGCCCGGCACCGGTGCGCGGCCGTACGTGTTCCAGGAGGTCATCGCCGACCAGGCCACCTCGGCCGGGGAGTACGCCGGCAACGGAGACGTCACCGAGTTCGCCTACCACCACGAGGTCAGCGAGGCCTTCAAGAACGGTTCGCTCGCCGGTCTCAAGGACGTGGCCGACCACATGACGCTGCCCAGCGAGCAGGCCGTGGTGTTCATCGACAACCACGACACCCAGCGCAGCGAGCCGACGCTCACCTACAAGGACGGCACCGCCTACGACCTGGCGAACGCGTTCATGCTCGCCTTCCCGTACGGCACCCCGCAGCTGATCTCCGGGTTCGCCTTCGACGACCCGGACGCCGGCCCGCCCGCCGACTCCGAGGGCCGCACCAGCCCGGCGAGCTGCTCCGACCAGGCGTGGGTGTGCGAGCACGCGCGGCCGATCATCGCCGGCATGGCCGGGTTCCACCGCGAGGTGCAGGGCGCGGAGCTGACGAACTGGTGGGACGACGGGGCCGGCCGGGTCGCGTTCGGCCGCGGTGACGCCGGGTTCGTGGTGCTCAACCGCGAGGACGCGGCGATCGAGCAGCAGCCGTTCCAGACCTCGTTGCCCGCCGGGACCTACTGCGACGTGATGTCCGGTTCGCTGCAGGACGGGTCCTGCACCGGCGGCACCGTGGACGTCAACGAGGACGGCTGGCTGACGACCTCGGTGCCCGCGAACTCCGGTGTCGCGCTGCACGCCGGGGCCAAGCTGAGCTGACCCGCGCGAAGCGGAACGGCCGCTCCTTCCCGGTGGGAGGGAGCGGCCGTTCGACGTTGTCGCGCGGTCAGAGCTTGACCGGGTAGTACGGCTCCGGGACCTCGGGGGACAGCCGTCCCTCGACGAAGATGCCGTGCCAGATCATGAACACCAGCAGCGCCCACAACCGGCGGCTGTGGTCCAACACCCCGGACCGGTGCTCCTCCAGCAGCTGCAGGATCGCGGTCTTGTTCAGCAGCCGCTCGGTCTGCGACTGCTGGATGATGTTGCGCGCCCAGTCGTGCATCTCGTCGCGCAGCCAGTGCCGGATCGGCACCGGGAAGCCCAGCTTGCGGCGGTTGAGCACGTGCGCGGGCACGACCTGCTTCATCGCCTGGCGCAGCGCGTACTTCGTGGTCTCCGGGGTGATCTTCTGGTCCAGCGGGATGCCGCTGGCGACGCGGAACACCTCGTTGTCCAGGAACGGCACCCGCAGCTCCAGCGAGTTCGCCATCGTCACCTTGTCCGCCTTGACCAGGATGTCCCCGCGCAGCCAGGTGAACAGGTCCACGTGCTGCATCCGGGTCACCGGGTCCCAGCTCGCCGAGGAGCGGTACGGCGCGGCGGTCACGTCGCGGTGCGAGACGCCCGGGTCGAAGGCCGCCATCACGGCCTTGAGCTGGTCGTCCCGGAAGATCCGCGCGTTGCCGTAGTAGCGGTCCTCCAGCGACAGCGCCCCGCGGCGCAGCAGGTCCTTGCCGCGCACCCCGTCCGGGATCGCCGTGGAGACCTTGCCCATCGCCTTGCGCAGCGTGCCCGGCACCCGCTCGAACGGCGCCAGCGACAGCGGTTCCCGGTAGATCGTGTAGCCGCCGAACAGCTCGTCGGCGCCCTCGCCGGAGAGCACCACCTTCACGTGCTGGCGGGCTTCGCGGGCGATGAACCACAGCGGCACCAGCGCCGGGTCGGCCACCGGATCGTCCAGGTACCAGATGATCAGCGGCAGCGTCTCCATCATCTCCTCGGGGGAGACGGTGCGGATCACGTGCTTCACGCCGATCGCCGCGGCCGATTCGGCGGCCACGTCCACCTCGGAGTAGCCCTGCCGCTCGAACCCGGTCGTGAAGGTGATCAGGTTCGGGTTGTGCTCCTTGGCCAGGCAGGCGATCGCCGTCGAGTCGATGCCGCCGGACAGGAACGAGCCCACGGTGACGTCGGCGCGCATGTGCTTGGCGACCGAATCGCGCATGACGTCGACGATCTGGTCGTGCAGCCGTCGCGCGTCCGAGTCGTTGCGCACCGGCTTCGAGGTGAAGTTCGGCACGAAGTACCGCTCGGTGACCAGCCGGCCGCCGGGGGAGACGGTGAACGAGGTGCCCGACTCGATGCGCGAGATCTGGCGGTGCATCGTCTCCGGCTCCGGCACGTACTGGAGCGTGAGGTAGTGCTGCAGCGCCTTGTGGTCGATGTCCTCACCGATGCGCAGCGTCGTCGCCAGGCTCAGCAGCGACTTCTTCTCGCTGGCGAACGCGACCCCGCCGGGCCCGGACGCGTAGTACAGCGGCTTGATCCCGAACGGGTCGCGCGCGCCGAACACCACGCGTCGCTCGCTGTCCCAGATCAGGAACGCGAACATGCCGCGCAGCCGGCCGACCATCGCCGTGCCCAGGTAGTGGTAGGCGGCGACGATCACCTCGGTGTCGCCGTCGGTGTGGAAGCGGGCGCCGTAGTGCTCGGCGAGCTCGGCGCGCAGCTCCAGGTAGTTGTAGATCTCGCCGTTGAAGTTGATCGTGTAGCGGCCGGGGTTCTCCGGCGGGCCCCAGGTCAACGGCTGGTGCGAGTGCTCCAGGTCGATGATCGACAGCCGGTTGAAGCCGAAGACGACCTCACCGCCGTGCCAGGTGTCGCTCTCGTCCGGTCCCCGGTGCCGTTGGCAGGGCAGGGCTTTGGCCACGGCGTCGACGGCGAAACCGGCGTTCTCTTCAGTGGGACAGACAAGTCCAAGCAGGCCGCACACGCGTCCATGCACCTCTCGCGTCGGCGATGGGTCGGGCTCCGCCCCGCGTCCCGGTCGGGGATCTCGGCGGCGGGAGTCCCAGTATGCCGGGTGTGCCGCCGCGCTGTGCAGGCGCGGTGAGCGCGGGCGCGACCGCCGGGGCCGGGCGGTTGGTTCCCCGCGCGCGGGCGCGCGAGCCGCGGGAACCGGCGCCGCCGGGCAAGTCCACCGGTTCGAGTGGTCCCGCCCGCCGATCCGATCACCGCGGCGGGCGAGGACGATCTCGGTGATGTGCAGCGCACCTCGCCACCCCGGAGCAGTATCGCGGCTACTGCTGGGCTAGGCTCCCCCGCAGCATTCCGGCCGCGGGGCATGGTGGGTGCGCGTTGTGCCCAGAACCCGCGGCGACGGTGGGAACACGCAGCGAGGAGGCGTCGCGCAGTGGGCTTTCGGATGGGGAGCTTGCGGCAGGAACGTCTGGAGGAGGGGACCCGAGTGCCACGGCTGGTCAAAGTCGCCGGGCTGGCAGGCCTGGTCGCGGTCGCGGCCACGGGCTGTTCGACCGACGAGGTCCTGAGGTTCGGCTGGCCGGAGGGCGTCACCCCGCAGGCCGAGTCCATGCGGCAGCTGTGGACCTGGTCGGTGATCGCTGCGCTGGCGGTCGGCGTCCTGGTGTGGGGCCTGATGTTCTGGACGGTCGCCTTCCACCGCAAGAAGGGCGAGGAGCTGCCCCGGCAGTTCCAGTACAACGTGCCGCTGGAGGTCATCTACACCGCGGTGCCGTTCGTGATGGTCGTGGTGCTGTTCTACTTCACCGCCACCACCCAGAACTACGTGATGGCCAAGTCGGCCGATCCGGACGAGAAGGTCAACGTCGTCTCGTTCCAGTGGAACTGGGAGTTCAACTACCCGGACCACCGCACGCCGGACGGCCAGCCGGTCCGCACCGTCGGCAGCAGCAGCGAGATCCCGCTGCTGGTGCTGCCGACCGGATCGACGATCCAGTACAACCTGAGCTCCACCGACGTCATCCACTCGTTCTTCGTCCCCGAGTTCCACTTCAAGCGGGACACCTTCCCGCACCCGGACAAGAACGACCAGGAAGCCGTCTTCGAGAACACCATCGAACGCGAGGGTTCCTTCGTCGGGCGGTGCGCCGAACTGTGCGGCACCTACCACGCGATGATGAACTTCGAGGTCCGCGCCCTGTCGCCGGACAAGTTCGACCAGTACATCAACCTGCGTACGCAGACCAACCCGGCCACCGGCCAGTACTACACCGCCGCCGAGGCGTTGTCCCAGATGAACTGCGGTGAGCTGTGCGCGCCGCGGGCGGTGACCTCGGTCCCGTTCGACACCGACCGCACGTCCGGCTTGCCGTCCACCATCGGCGGCCGGCAAGCGGGCGACTGATCCCGGCAGGGCGTAGGGCGCGAGAGTGAGGAATCCATGAAGGTCGAAGCGAAGATCTTCAACATGATCACCGGCTTCTTCTTCCTGTCGGCGATCGTCTACGGGGTGTGGTCGCACGAACCCGTGGGCACGGTGGCCCTGATCCTGGTGGGCGGGTTGTCGCTGCTGATCGGCAGCTACTTCCAGTTCGTGGCGCGGCGCATCGAGCCGCGACCGGAGGACAACCCGGACGCCGAGATCAGCGACGGTGCGGGCGAGCTGGGCTTCTTCAGCCCCGGCAGCTACTGGCCCGTCGGGCTGGCGGCGGCCGCCGCGTTCGCCGGTATCGCGCTGGCGTTCTTCCACGTGGTGCTGATCGTGATCTCGATCGGCGTGCTGCTGATCATGGTCGCGGGTCTGGTGTTCGAGTACCACACGGGCCCGAACCACGACTGAGCTCCGCGACAGCGGACCGAGGCCCCTGGAACCCCTGGTTCCGGGGGCCTCGTCGCGTCCGGGCGCGGGCGAGCGCGGCGGCGGGGGAGCCTAGGATCGGGGCGACGACGTCCCGCAGCCAGGAGGCCCTCCCGTGATCACCGCGATCGTGCTCATCCAGACCGTCGCCGACCGGCTGACCGAGGCCGCCCAGGAGGTCGCCGACATCGAGGGCGTCGCCGAGGTGTACTCCTGCGCCGGGGACGTGGACCTGATCGCGATCCTGCGGGTCGCGAACCACGAGGACATCGCCGACATCGTCCCCGGGAAGATCAACAAGGTGGCCGGGGTGCTCGACACCGACACCCACATCGCGTTCCGCTCCTACTCGCGCGAGGACACCGAGGCGACCTTCTCCATCGGCCTGGAGTGAGCCCCGCCGGGTGATCTCCACCGGGGCTCCTCCTCCCCGGCACGACGGACCCGTTCCCGCGACGGGCCGAAGGCGGGGACCGCGGGAACCCGGCTCGTGCGGGACTACCGGCGGAAAGCCGCCCAGCGGGTGAGGAGGTCGGCCGCGGCGCCGGAGTCGATGGCCCGCTCGGCGCGGGCGATGCCGGCGCGCAGCTGGACGTCCAGGTCCTCGCCGATGCCGTCGTGGGCGGCGAGGGCGCCCGCGGTGTTGAGCACCACCGCGTCCCGCACCGGGCCGCGGTCACCGGCGAGCAGCCGCCGCACCACCTCGGCGTTCACCTCGGCGTCGCCGCCGCGCAGCGCCTCGGGCGTGGTGCGCGGGACGCCCAGGTCCTCCGGGACGATGCGCTCCCGCCGGACCTGCCCGTCGCCGACGACCCAGCAGGTCGTGGTCGAGGTCGTGGTGATCTCGTCCATCCCGTCGTCCCCGGACACCAGCAGCACCGAGCTGCCGCGCGCCGCGAACACCTCCGCCATCACCGGCGCCATCCGCTGGTCCGCGCAGCCGATGAGCCCGCTGCTGGGCCGCGCCGGGTTGGTCAGCGGCCCGAGCACGTTGAACGCGGTGGGGATGCCGATCTCGCGGCGGGCCCCGGCGGCGAACTTCATCGCCGGGTGGAACACCGGCGCGAAGCAGAACCCGATGCCGACCTCGGCGACGCAGTCCCGCACGCCCTCCGCGGGCAGGTCGATGGTGACGCCGAGGGTCTCCAGCACGTCGGCGGTGCCGCACTTCGACGAGGCGGCCCGGTTGCCGTGCTTGACGACCACCGCGCCGCAGGAGGCGAGCACGATCGCGGTCATCGTGGAGATGTTCACGCTGCCGGAGCGGTCCCCGCCGGTGCCGACCACGTCCACGGCCCGCCGGTCCACCTCCAGCGGCAGCGAGTGCGCGAGCATCGTGTCGGCCATGCCGCGGACCTCGGCCGCGGTCTCGCCCTTCGCGCGCAGCGCCACGACGAACGCGGCGACGCGGGCCGGGGTGGCCGCGCCGGTCATCACCAGGTCCATCGCCCACGCGGTGTCCTCGGCGGACAGGTCGTTGCCCGCCACGAGGTGTCCGAGGAGTTCCGGCCAGCTACCCGACATGGTGCCCACGATTGTTCTCCGGGAGGTTCAGGCCCGCACCGCGGGTAGCGCGGTGCGGAGCAGTTCGGCGACCGTTTCGGCGGACGACAGCGGGTCCAGCGGGTGCACCAGCACCGCGTCGGCCTGCGACCAGGTCGCCAGCCACCGGTCGTCCCGCCTGCGCACGGTGAGCACGATGGGCGGGCAGTGCGCGATCTCGTTCTTCAGCTGCCGGGACACGCCCATGCCGCCGGTGGGCTGCGCCTCGCCGTCGAGGACGACCAGGTCGGCGCGGCCCGCGTCGACCTCGCTGAGCACGTCGGCGACCGACGCCGCCTCCACGTAGGTCACCCGGGGCAGGTCCGGCGACGGGCGCCTGCCGATCGCGTTGATGATCGATTCGCGCACTTCGGCCCGGTGGCTGAAGACCAGGACGGTGGTGGTCGACGTGCTCATCAGCTGCTCCTCGCTGGCCAGGCGGTCCGCGCACTGCGTCGCGGTGACCCGGCCCGATGACGAGAGGGTGTCCTCGATGACGGTGATCTCCGGATGCTAGCCGCTCAACGGGGGTGAGCAGTACCCGCCACGAGGTCGCGGCGCGGGTGCTCAGCCGGACTGCAGCGCCACCCAGCCGACGGCGCGTCCGCCGAGCCGCTGGGCCAGCCCGGCCATCCGGGCGTTCTCCTGTGAGCAATGCAACGCGTCGAGTTTCTGCACACGCTCCGCGAACAGGGGCTCCTCGCCGGGCGCCGGTGCGGTGCCGAAGGCCGCCTGCTCCGCCTCGGGGGCGGGCCGCAACCGCCAGCCGTCCGGTTCCAGCAGTTCAGCGGCCTGTGCGACGGCTCCGGGCGGCAGCAGCAGGTGGTGGCGCAGCACGGCGGCACCCGCCTCGACCCACTCCGGGGAGCGGGCGAGGACCGCGGACGCGGCCTCCGCGTCGTCGAACGCGCTGACCACGACGATCAGGTCCGAATCGTCCCAATCCGGCGCGGCGGGCCCCGCTGACCGGGCGCGTAAGCCCAGACGGGACAAAACGCTGCGGAAATTAATCACGATGAGTTACCTCCAGGTCGCGATCCGATCACCGACGAGCCACGCCCGGGACCCGAGGGCGCAGCGGGAAAACGCACGGGACATAATGCGTCGCGTGACAACGGCAGCGCCCTCAATCAGTCAACGCGTGCACTCGCTGAACCGGCCGAACATGGTCAGCGTCGGCACCATCGTTTGGTTGGCCAGCGAGCTGATGTTCTTCGCTGGACTCTTCGCCATGTTCTTCACGGTGAAGGCGCAGAACGAGGGTGCGTGGCCACCGCCGCCCAGCGAGCTGAACATCGCATACGCCCTCCCCTTCACGGTGATCCTGGTGGCGTCCTCGTTCACCTGCCAGTGGGGTGTGTTCGCGGCCGAGCGCGGCGACGTGTTCGGCCTGCGCCGCTGGTACGTGGTGACGCTGATCATGGGCACGATCTTCGTGCTGGGACAGGCCGGCGAGTACTACACGCTGGTCACCGCGCACCACACGACGATCGCCTCGTCGGCGTTCGGCACGGTGTTCTTCATGACGACCGGCTTCCACGGCCTGCACGTCATCGGCGGGCTCATCGCCTTCGTGTTCCTGCTCATCCGAACCAAGCTGAGCAAGTTCACCCCGGCACAGGCCATCGCGGCGATCGTCGTGTCGTACTACTGGCACTTCGTCGACATCGTCTGGATCGGACTGTTCGCCGTGATCTACCTCGTTCCGTGATCCACCGGCCCCACCGGGCCGCCACGTAACACCCCGAACCTGACAGCAAGGGTTGCCGCACTCATGACCACCATCAAGAAACGGAACCGCGCGGGATCCAAGTTCCGGCGCAGGCTCTCCGGTGTCCTCGCGCTCGGGATCGCCTTGGTCGGCGCGGGCGGGCTGTACACCGTCCTGACCCCCGAGCCGCAGACCGCGCACGCCGCGGCGGACCCGGCGCTGGTCAGGCAGGGCGAGCAGCTCTACAACAACGCGTGCATCAGCTGCCACGGCGCGAACCTGGGCGGCGTGAAGGACCGCGGCCCGAGCCTGGTCGGCGTCGGCGAGGCCGCCGTCCACTTCCAGGTCTCCTCCGGCCGCATGCCGATGGTCCGACAGGAAGCCCAGGCGATCCGCAAGCCGCCGAAGTTCTCCCCCGAGGAGATCGACGCGATGGCCGCCTACGTGCAGACCTATGGCGGGGGCCCGGAGTCCCCGGACACCACCGGTGCCGCCGCCACCGGTGACTCCTCGCGCGGTGGTGAGCTGTTCCGGCTCAACTGCGCCTCCTGCCACAACTTCACCGGACGCGGCATCGCGATGTCGTCCGGCAAGTTCGCGCCCAGCCTCGACGCTCCCACCGAGCAGCAGATCTACGAGGCGATGCTCACCGGGCCGCAGAACATGCCGAAGTTCTCCGACCGGCAGCTCACGCCGGAGGAGAAGAAGGACATCATCGCGTACGTCAAGTCCGTGACGAACAACAACAACAACCCGGGTGGCAGCTCCCTCGGCGGCTTCGGCCCCGCCTCGGAGAGCGTCATCGCCTGGGTCGTCGGACTCGGCGCGCTGATCGGCGTCACCCTGTGGATCGGAGCCAGGGCATGAGTGCAAGTGACACCCCGCGGGACGAGGGGCACGAAACCCCCAGGCGGGACTACACCGAGGCCGAACTGGCCGAGATGAGCCGCGACGAGAAGATGCGGCTCGGGCTGGCGCTGGACGGCGTCGAGCTCCTCCACTACGAAGATCCGTTCCCGGTGGAGAACACCCGCGCCGAGAAGCGGGCCGAGCGCGCGGTCGCGGCCTGGTTCGCGCTGGCCGGGCTCTCCGCGATCGCCTTCATCGCCGTGTTCGTGTTCTGGCCCTGGGGCTACGTGACCCCGCAGCAGGGCGGCCGCGAGTACTTCCTCTACAACCTGTACACGCCGCTGGTCGGCCTGTTCCTCGGCCTGTCGATCTTCGCGATCGGCGTCGGCGTGGTGCTCTACGCGAAGCGGCTCATCCCGCACGAGGTCGCGATCCAGCAGCGCCACGACGGGCACGGCTCCGAAGAGGTCGACCGGCAGACGACCACCGCGATCCTCGCCGACACCGGCGTGCGCAGCGGGTTCGCCCGGCGCTCCATGATCCAGCGCACGCTCGCCTTCAGCGGTGCCGTGCTCGGGCTGGGCACCGGCGTCATCGCCATCGGCGGCTTCATCCGCAACCCGTGGGCGACCGAGGGACCCGACTCCCTCAAGCACACGGCGTGGATGAAGGAGGGCGACGAGAAGGTCTACCTGCGCCGCGACACCGGCGACCCGCACGACGTGTCGCTGCTGCGCCCGGAGGACATCGACGCCGGCGGCTTCGAGACCGTCTTCCCGTTCCGCGAGTCCGACCGCGAGGACGAGCACAAGCTCGTCTCGGTGCTGCGCCGCAGCGACGCCCCGGTGATGCTCATCCGGCTCCGGCCGGGCAGCGCTCCGATCAAGCGCAAGGGCCAAGAGGACTTCAACTACGGCGACTACTACGCTTACTCGAAGGTGTGCACCCACGTGGGCTGCCCGACCTCGCTGTTCGAGCAGCAGACCGGTCGCCTGCTCTGCCCGTGCCACCAGTCGCAGTTCGACGTGGTCAACACTTACGCCAAGCCGGTCTTCGGTCCGGCCACCCGTTCCCTGCCGCAGCTACCGATCACGGTGGATGAAGAGGGATATTTCGTGGCCAGGCACGACTTCATCGAGCCGGTCGGCCCAGCGTACTGGGAGCGCAACTCATGAGTTCGATCACGACGCCCACCAAACCGGAGAGCAAGCTCTACCGGAAGGCGGCCTCCGCGGCCGACGAGGCGGACAAGCGCTACAACATGGCGCCGGGCATCCGCCGCCAGTTGAACAAGGTCTTCCCGACGCACTGGTCGTTCCTGCTCGGCGAGATCGCGCTCTACACCTTCATCATCCTGATCCTGACCGGGATCTACCTCACGATGTTCTTCGACCCCTCCATGGAGGAGGTCACCTACGACGGGGTGTTCCGGAACCTGCAGGACGTCGAGATGTCCAAGGCGTTCGCGAGCACCCTCGACATCTCGTTCGAGGTCCGCGGCGGCCTGTTCATCCGGCAGCTGCACCACTGGGCGGCGCTGCTGTTCGTGGCCGGGATGATGGCCCACATGTTCCGGATCTTCTTCACCGGTGCGTTCCGGCGCCCGCGTGAGGGGAACTGGGTCATCGGCTCGCTGCTGCTGATCCTGGGCATGTTCGAGGGCTTCTTCGGCTACTCGCTGCCGGACGACCTGCTCTCCGGTACCGGCGTCCGCGCCACCATGTCCGGCATCGTGCTGTCCATCCCGGTGCTCGGCACCTGGATGCACTGGGCGCTGTTCGGCGGGGAGTTCCCCGGCACGGAGATCATCCCGCGGCTGTACATCCTGCACGTGCTGGTGCTGCCCGGGATCATGCTCGGTCTGGTCGCGGCGCACCTGGCGCTGGTCTGGTACCAGAAGCACACGCAGTTCCCCGGGCCGAAGCGCAAGGAGTCGAACGTCGTCGGCATCCGCATCATGCCGACCTTCGCGCTCAAGAGCGGTGCGTTCTTCGCGCTGACCACCGGCATCCTGGCGATCATGAGCGGTGTCTTCCAGATCAACGCGATCTGGAACCTCGGGCCGTACATCGGCTCGCAGGTCTCCGCCGCCTCGCAGCCGGACTGGTACCTGATGTGGGCGGACGGCATCCTGCGGATCTGGCCGGCCTGGGAGCTCTACATCGGGCCGTACACGGTGCCGCCGGTGTTCTTCTGCGGTGCGCTGGGCATGGGCATCATGTTCACGCTGCTCATCGCGTACCCGATGATCGAGCGCAAGCTCAGCGGGGACGACGCGCACCACAACCTGCTGCAGCGTCCGCGGGACAACCCGGTACGCACGAGCCTCGGCATGATGGCGCTGGCGTTCTTCGGCGTGCTGATGGTGTCCGGCATGAACGACGTGATCGCGTTCGAGCTGAACATCTCGCTGAACGCGATGACGTGGGGCGGCCGCATCGGCCTGCTGCTGCTGCCGCCGCTGGCCTACTGGGTGACCTACCGGATCTGCCTGGGCCTGCAGCGCTCGGACCGCGAGGTGCTGGAGCACGGCGTGGAGACCGGCATCATCAAGCGGCTGCCGCACGGCGAGTTCATCGAGGTGCACCAGCCGCTCGGCCCGGTCGACTCGCACGGCCACCCCGAGGAGCTGCCGTACCAGGGCGCTTCGGTGCCGAAGAAGATGAACAAGCTCGGTGCCGCGGGCACCCCCGTCGAGGGCAGCTGGCTCAAGCCGGACCCGGCGGAGGAGACCGAGGCGCTGGCGCGGGCGCGCGCCGAGAACGAGCGCCTGGCGCACGAGGAGCGGGAGCAGCGCGAGCTGGTCTCCGGCGGGAAGCCGCAGCAGCCCTCCGAGTGAGCCGCACGCACGGCTGAACGGCCCGGTGCCCCCAGGGGTGCCGGGCCGTTCGCTCGTTCGAGGACCGGTCGGTCAGTCGGCGGCCGGGTACGGGGCCCTGGCCTTGGCGGCCCGCTCCAGCCACTCCCGCCAGGACGCCGCGGAACCGGCCGGTTCCGACCACGGCTGCGCGCAGCGGACCAGCCGGGTGCCGCCGGTGGTCAGCCAGCGGTGCACCACCCGCACCTCGTCGGCGGGGGCGCCGCGCAGCGGGCCCGGCTCGGGCAGCACCGTCTCCGCGGCGGCCTGCAGCGCGTCGACCACCGGCATCGGCGGCACCCCGCGGCGCGCGTTCCCGGCGGCGGCGAGCCTGCCGTGGCGGACCACCGCCAGCTGCCAGCCGCCGGAACCGTCGGGGCGGGCGGCGACCAGTTCGGGCACCGCCGCCAGCGCCGCCCAGCGCTGCGCCCGGTCCAGCGCCCGCACCAGCTCGGCGAGCCGGTCGCGGGCCGCGGCGGCGTCCTCGAAGCGCTCCTCGGCGGAGAAGCGGCCCAGTTCCGCGCGCAGCCGGTCGAGCAGCCCACCGGGTTCCCAGCGGGGCGAGCCGGAGATCACCTCGCGCACCGAGATCACCTCCGGTGCGTACTCCTCGACGCCCTGCAGCCCGGCGCACGGTGCCGCGCAGCGCCCCAGCTCGTGCAGCGCGCACGGGCGGCCGCGCTGGTCGCGCGCCGGGATCCGCTCGGTGCAGCGGCGCAGCGAACCGCCCGCGTGCAGGGCCTCCACCGCCGCCGCGGCCGCGGTGCGGGAGCGGAACGGGCCGAGCGCGCCGTCGCGGGCGGTGCGCACGATCGACAGCCGCGGGAACGCCTCCTCGGTGAGCACGACCCACCAGGTGCGCTTCGGGAACTTGGAGCGGCGGTTGTAGCGGGGCTGGTGCGCGCCGAGCAGCCGCAGCTCCCGCACCTCGGCCTCCAGCGGGTGCGCGCACTCGACGTGGTCCACCCGCTGCGCGAGCCCCGCCATCTCCTTGACGCGGGCGCGGCGTTCCCCGGCGGTGAAGTACTGCCGGACCCGGCGCTGCAGGTCGGAGGCGGTGCCGACGTAGAGCACCTCCTCGTTCGGGCCGCGGAACAGGTACACGCCAGGGGCGTGCGGCAGCGGGTCGGCGAGGCCGCGGTTGCGGCGCTGCTGCGGGGTGACGTCGGGCAGGTGCTCCAGCAGTTCCGGCACGGTCCGCACCCCCAGCGGCCCGAGGCGCTCCAGCAGCGCGTGCAGCACGTCGACGGTGGCGCGGGCGTCGTCGAGGGCGCGGTGCACCGGGGTGGTGCGGGCTTGCAGCACCCGGGCGAGGGTGCCGAGCTTGTGGTTCGGCGTCTCGTCCTTGCCCAGCACCCGGCGGGCGAGCTTCGCGGTGCACAGCACGGCCGGCTTCGGCCACGCGACGCCGAGCCGTTCGCACTCGGCCCGCAGGAATCCCACGTCGAACGGGGCGTTGTGCGCGACGAGCACCGCGTCCCGGGCGAACTCCAGGAACGCGGGCAGCACCGAGTCGAACCGGGGAGCGCCGTGCACCATCGCCTGGGTGATGCCGGTGATCGAGACGACCATCGGCGGGATCTCGCGCCCGGGGTCGACGAGGGTGCCGAACTCGCCGAGGACCTCGCCGCCGCGCACCTTCACCGCGCCGATCTCGGTGACGGTGTCCTGCCGGGAGCTGCCGCCGGTGGTCTCCAGGTCGACGACGACGAAGGTGGCGCGGTGCAGCGGGAGTTCGTCGTCGATCTCGTCGAAGGTCAGCTGCCCGGTCATCGCGTGCACGCTACGACGGGTCCCCGACAACCTCCGGATCGGGTGAACGGGGAGCGGCCGACTAGCCTGGGGGCGTGGTTCCGCCGACGTCGGGTGCTGACTCCCCGCGCACCGAAGAGTCTGCTGTGGACGGTCCGCGGCAGGCGCCGGTCGGTGCCCCGGAGACCGGTCTCGACCAGTCCGCACCGGAACGGTCCGGGGAGTGCGGCGCCGAGGACCCGGAGGAGCTGCCCGCACCGGTGCGCGCCCGGCTCGCCGAGCTGGCGGCGGAGGCCCTCGACGACGTGCGGCCCTCGGACGTGCCCGCCCCGCTGCGACCGGTGGTCCGGTTCGCTCCGGCGAAGCGCGCGAAGCTCGGCCAAGGCCCGCTCGTGGCGGCGCTGCGGGACTCCCCGGTGTTCCGCACCGCGGTCGTCGATTGGTGCCGGGAGAACCGCCCTGAGGGCCTGGACGGGGTGCACCCGGACCCGGTGGTGGTGGCCGCGGCGGGGGTGCTGCTGGCGCTGCCGAACACGGGCCACTACCTGGAGCTGGTCGCGTTCCGCGTGGAGCAGGGCCGGTTGCGCGGCGAGCGGGATTCGGCGCAGGCCCGCGCCCAGCGCCTCGCCGGGGAGGTGGACCGGTTGCAGGCCGAGCTGGCCGAGGCCCGCCGCGCCGGGGAACGGGCCGGGGACGAGTCCGGTTCGGAGGCCGACCGGCTGCGCAAGCGGCTGCGGGAGCAGGGCGTGCGGCTCAAGGAGGCCAAGGACGACGCGCAGGCGGCCCGGGCGGAACTCGCCGAGGCGCACGAGCGGATCGGTTCGGAGCTGGCGGAGCTGCGCGCGCAGCGGGACCGGGAGCGCGCCCGCGCGCAGGAGGAGCGGGACCGCGCGCAGCGCGCGGCGGCCGAGACCGAGGTGGCCCGCCAGTCGGCCCGGGAGGCCCGCCAGGGCGACGAGGTCCGGATCTCGCTGCTGCTGGAGACGATGGAGGGCGCGCTCGGCGGGCTGCGCCGGGAGCTGCGCGCGGTCGGCCACGGGCCGCGCCCGGCGGACGTGGTGCAGCGGGTGCGGCCGGATTCGGGGGAGACAGGCCGGGTCGCCGACGCGGCGGCGTTGGACCGGTTGCTGGCGCTGCCCGCGGTGCACCTGATCGTCGACGGCTACAACGTGACGAAGACCGGCTACCCGGACCTGCCGCTGGCCGACCAGCGCAACCGGCTGGCGCACCAGCTGGCCGCGCTGGCGGCGCGCACCGGTGCCGAGGTGACGGTGGTGTTCGACGGGGCGGACGTGCTGTCGGTGCCGACGGCGGGCCCGCGCGGGGTGCGGGTGATGTTCAGCCCGCCCGGGGTGATCGCGGACGACGTGATCCGGGAACTGGTGGTGGCCGAGCCGCAGGGCAGGCAGCTGGTGGTGGCGACCTCGGACCGCGCGGTTGTCACGTCGGTGCGGCGCACGGGCGCGTACGCGGTGGCGTCGGCGGTGCTGCTGGAGCGCCTGAACCGGGTGTGAGGCCGGGCGCGTGGTGGATCTCATAGCGCGATCTTCCGGTGCGCTGGGCCGATCCGGTCCGGGCCGACCCTTCGGGGAGCCGCTGGTCAGAAGATCGGGCCATCTGATCACGCTCCGCGTATGAAGATAATCCCATTGTGCTATTGCGCAGTGTTCAGAAGAATTACCCCCCCTCTTCTAGACGTCACGCTTCACCTTTCGTAGCCTTACCGCGTCTTCGCGGCGATCAGCGACCCACTCCGGGTCCTCCGCGAAGCGCCGCCGAATCGGCTAGTCGGGGAGCCGAACCGGGACCTGCCCCCGTGGGGTGAGCGGGCGCCGCAACGCGCCCGGAGTCCGGGATCGCTCCGGACCACCCCTGCGTTCTCGGTAGGCGGTCGACAACGAAGGAGCTATGCGCGACGTGGCGTCGCACCGATTGAAGCGCACGATGCGCGGAGCCCTGGCGGCCTCGGCGGTCGCCGCCGCCGTCAGCATGACCTCCGCGCCGGCGATCGCAGACCCCCAACTCCCCGACAACGCCTCGGACGCGGCCAAGCAGGTGCGCGAGCTCTCGCACCAGGCCGAAGTCGTCACCGAGGACTACAAGAAGGCCGAGGACGACCACGCGGCCAAGAAGGCGGAGCTCGACCGCTCCACCGCCGAGGCGGACCAGGCCGAGCAGGTCGCCGCGCAGGCCCGGGTCGAGGAAGAGCGCTTCCGCGGCCAGGTCGACCAGCTGACCACCGCCTCCTACCAGGGCGCCCGGCTGAACAAGCTCTCCGCGCTGCTGGTGAGCGAATCCCCGAACGACTTCCTCGACCGCGCCTCCGCGCTGGACGTGCTGGCCAAGGACAACAACGACGCGATCAAGCGCCTGTCCGCCGCGGTGCACCAGGCCGAGGACGCCACCAAGCGCGCCCAGGACGCCCGCAACCAGGCGGCCCAGGCCGAGGCCGACGCGGCCCGCATCCAGGACGAGATCGGCCGCAAGAAGGCCGACATGGACGCGCAGATCGCCAAGGTCAAGGAGCGCTACGCCGAGCTCACCGAGGACGAGCAGTCCTCGCTGACCGGTGGCGGCGAGACCGACTACGAGTTCGCGGGCGGCAGCGGCTCGGCCGCCGCAGCGGTCACCGCGGCGCTGAGCAAGCAGGGCTCGTCGTACGTCTACGGCGCCAAGGGTCCGAGCACCTTCGACTGCTCCGGCCTGATGCAGTGGGCCTACAAGCAGGCGGGCGTGAGCATCGGCGGCTCGACCAAGTCGCAGGTCACCGAGGGCAAGAGCGTCTCGGCCAGCCAGCTCCAGCCCGGCGACCTGATCTTCTACTACAGCCCGGTCAGCCACGTCGCGATGTACGTCGGCAACGGCAAGGCCGTGCACGCCCCCACCGAGGGCGACGTGGTGAAGGTCGCCAAGTACGACAGCATCGCCCCGGTCAACTCGATCCGGCGCGTCGCGGGCTGATTCCTGCGGCACCGCGCGGAACGCACGCGAGGGCCGTCGTCCCCAGCAGGGGGCGGCGGCCCTCGTCGCGTGTGGGTGACGGGCGGCCGCTCGCGACGGGCTGGGCGCCGCGGGCCGACTTACGATCCGGCTCGTGCCTGGGGCTTCGAGGGGGTGGCCTGCGGCGGTCGCCGCCGCGGCCGCACTGGCCGTGGGCGCGTTCGTCCCGTTCCCGGCCCAGGCCCCACCGGCCCCCGCTCCCGCCTTCCAGAGCGCCGCTCCGGCGACCGCGGAGGAGGAGTGGCAGGCGGTGCTGCGGCACCGCGCCCGAGCGGTGCTGACGCGCGACGAGGCGGCGTTCACGGCGTCGCTGGACCCGGCCGCGCCGGAGGACTTCCAGCGCAGGCAGCGCGAGCTGTTCCAGAACCTGGCCGAGGTGCCGCTGGCCGAGTGGGACTACGAGGTGCGCGGGTCCACCGGCGGCAGCGGCACGCCGGAGGTGGTGCTGCGCTACGCCCTGGCCGGGGTGGACGAGGTGCCGACCGAGCGCCCGACCGGGTTCACCTTCACCCACCGGGACGGGCGCTGGCTGCTCAGCGGCGACGAACGGGCGCGCGGCCGGTCGTGGCGCGGGCCGTGGGACTTCGGCGACTGCCGGGTGCGGGTGCTGCCGCACGGCGTGGTCATCGGGCACGACGGCTCCGAGGAGCTCGCCGACCGGGTGGCGGCGGAGCTGGACTCCGCGGAGGCCGCCGTGACCGCCGTGTGGGGGCCGGAGTGGCGGCGCCAGGTGGGCGTGCTGCTGCCGCGCTCGCAGGAGGAGCTGCGCGAGCTGGTGGGTGCCGAGTTCGCGGTGGACGGCATCGCGGCGGTCGCCGTCGCGGACAAGGTGGACACCGCCGCCCGGCGGGTGGAGGGCCCGCGGGTCGTGCTCAACACCGAGACGGCCGACCGGCTCTCGGACACCTCGTTGCGGGTGGTGCTGCGGCACGAGATGGCGCACGTGGCGGCACGGGCGGACACCGCGGACGGTGCGCCGATGTGGCTGCTGGAGGGCTTCGCGGACTACGTCGGCTACCGGGCGAGCGGGTTGCCGCCGGAGCGGATCGCACCGGACCTGGCCCGGCGGGTGCGCACCGGGGAACCGCCCGCGGGGCCGCCGCCGGACGCGGACTTCCACACCTCGGGGCGCGATCTGGACCTGGCGTACCAGCAGTCCTGGTCGCTGGTGGCGCACCTGGTGCGGCGGGTGGGGGAACCGAAGGTCGTGGAGCTGTACAAGCGCATCGCGGGCTCCGGATCACCGTCCGAAGTGGACCCGGCGCTGCACGAGATCGCCGGGCTGTCCACCGCGGAACTGCTCAGGTCCTGGAGATCGGAACTGCGCAGGACGTTCTGATCCGGGAGCTCGGTGGCGGAACCGCGGCGGTCCCGCCACCCGGCTGCCGCGCGACGGGCGCGGAGCTCAGCCGTAGATCGCTTCGATGTCGGCCGCGTGGTTCTCGGCGACCTTGTTGCGCTTGAGCTTCATGCTGGGCGTCATCTCGCCGGTGGCCTCGGTGAAGTCCTTCGGCAGGATGCGGAACTTCTTGATCGCCTCGGCGCGGGAGACGGCCTTGTTGGCGTCGTCGATCGCGGCCTGCACGTCGGCGTGCACCTCGGGGTCGTCGACGAGCTCGGTCAGCGGGGTGTCCGCGGCGCGGCCGTGGTTGTTCAGCCAGGCGGGCAGGAACTCGGGGTCGAGGGTGATCAGGGCGCCGATGAACGGCTTCTTGTCGCCGACGACCATGCACTGGCTGATCAGCGGGTGCGCGCGCAGGTGGTCTTCGAGCACGGCGGGGGCGACGTTCTTGCCGCCCGCGGTCACGATGATCTCCTTCTTGCGCCCGGTGATCCGCAGGAAGCCCTCCTCGTCGAGGGAGCCGAGGTCGCCGGTGTGGAACCAGCCGTCCTCCAGGGATTCCTTGGTGGCGGTCTCGTTGTTCCAGTAGCGGCGGAACACGACGTCGCCCTTGAGCAGCACTTCGCCGTCCTCGGCGATGCGCACGCTGGTGCCGGGGATCGGCTTGCCGACGGTGCCGATCTTGTAGGCCTCCTCGACGTTGACCGCGGCGGCCGCGGTGGTCTCGGTGAGCCCGTAGCCTTCCAGCACCGGCACGCCCACGCCCCGGTAGAAGTGCGCGAGGCGGTCGCCCAGCGGCGCCCCGCCGGAGACGGCGCCGAGGCAGCGCCCGCCGAGCGCGGCGCGCAGCTTGCCGTAGACGAGCTTGTCGAACAGGAAGTGCTTGGCCTTCAGGCCGATGCCGGGGCCGCCGGTGTCCAGCGCCTGGCTGTAGGCGACGGCGGTGTCCTCGGCGGCGTCGAAGATCCGGCCCTTGCCGTCGCCGTGCGCCTTCTGCTTCGCGGTGTTGTAGACCTTCTCGAACACGCGCGGCACGGCGAGGATGAGCGTGGGGCGGAACGAGCCGAGGTCGCTGACCAGTTCCTTCACGTCGCCGGTGTGCCCGAGCGTGGTGCGGGAGTACACGCAGGCGGTGGCGATGGCGCGGGCGAGGACGTGCGCCATCGGCAGGAACATCAGCATCGAGTTGCCCTGCCGCAGCAGCTGCGGGAAGACGCTGACGTCGCCGCGGACCTCGGCGAGCAGGTTGCGGTGGCTGAGCCTCGCAGCCCTTGGGGCGGCCGGTAGTGCCGGAGGTGTAGATGAGGGTGGCGAGCTCGTCGGCGCGGACTTCGCGGCGGCGCTGGTGGGCGTCCTGGTCGCTGACGTCGGCGCCGAGCGCGGTGAGCTCGTCGACCGCCGCGCGGTCGGCGTCGATCTGCCAGACGTGTTCGAGCGCGGGGAGCTTCGCGACGACGTCGCCGATCTCGGCGCGGTGCGCGTCGGTCTCGACGAACGCGGCGCGGGCGCCGGAGTCGCTCAGGATCCACTCGGCCTGGTCGGCGGAGGAGGTCTCGTACACCGGCACGGTCACGCAGCCGGCGGACCAGATGGCGAAGTCCAGCAGCGTCCACTCGTAGCGGGTGCGCGACATCAGCCCGACCCGGTCGCCGTGCTGCAGCCCGGCGGCGATCAGCCCTTTGGCGACCGCGAGCACCTGGGCGGCGAATTCGGCGGCGGTGACGTCGATCCAGGTGCCGTCGACCCGGCGGCGGAAGCTCACGGTGCCACCGAAGCGTTCCGCGTTCGCCCACACCATGTCGGTGAGGTTCTCGTCTTCGGCCACGGCCTCAGTGGCGGGGACGCTGAACTCTCGCACCTTGAAACCTCCGATGGAACGCGAAATGTGCGCACAAACCTAACGCTGATAGTTACCGAGCGGTAGTCCCGAACCTTGATTACGAAACTAGCCCGACTCGTTTACTGCTCCCGCCCGCAGCCTGCCACGCCGGGATCCGCCGCGCACCGGTGCCCGCCCGAGTCGTTTCCGCCGGTGGTGAGGATCATGGCAGGCTGTCCTGCGCCACCGCTAACCACGTCCGGAGCAGCCCAAGCCGCGCGGAACCGTCCGAGCGGACCACTCCCGGCGCCGCCGAACGGAACGGTCGCACCCGTCCCGGACGGTGATCGCTGCTGGTTCGATCCCGCGCGGCGCGGCAGCATGGCGGTGCGGCGGACAACGGCGTCCGCGCTCGCGACCCGGTCGGCAGAACTGCGGTGAGGAGTAGATCGTGCGCGTGCACGTGGTGTCCGATGTCCATGGCAACGCCGAAGCCCTGAAACGGGCCGGTGACGGTGCCGACGCGCTCGTCGTGCTCGGCGACCTGATCGACTTCGTCGACTACCACGAGCACGGCCGCGGCATCCTCGGCGCGGTCTTCGGAGCCGAGAAGGTCGCGCACTTCGCCGAGCTGCGCCGCAACCACCGCGGTGCCGAGATCGGCGCCTACGCGCGCTCGCTGTGGGCTTCGCTGGACGATCCCAAGCGCGTCGTGCGCGAAGCCGTCCGCGAGCAGTACGCCACCCTGTTCGCCGCGATGAGCGCCCCGACCTACGCCATCGCGGGCAACGTGGACGAGCCGGAGCTGTGGCCCGAGTTCGCCCGCGACGGCGTGCACTTCGTCGACGGCACCAACGCCGAGATCGGCGGCCTGCGGTTCGGCTTCGTCGGCGGCACCGTGCTGTCCCCGGGCGGCGTGCTGCGCCAGGACGCGGCCTGGGTGCCGTACCTGCGCCCCGAGGACGAGTACGACGCCGCCGTCGCCGCCCTCGACCCGGTCGACGTGCTGTGCAGCCACCTGCCGCCCGCGGTTCCGGAACTGGTCTACGACGTCATCGCCCGCCGCCCCGAGCACGGCTCCGCGGCGCTGCTGGAACGGATCCACCGGGACCGGCCGCGCTGGTCGCTGTTCGGGCACGTGCACCAGCCGCTGGCCTCCCGGGTCCGCGTCGGGCGCACCGAGTGCGTCAACGTCGGGCACTTCCAGCGCACCGAGCGACCGTACGTGCTCCGCTGGTGACGATCTCGAACGGTGGAGCCGGCCGGACACCGCCCCGCCGGTCGTGCGCGGACCTGTAATCTTCGGGGCATGGTCGATCAGTCCACCCAGTCCATCGTGATCCAGGCAGCCGCGGCCGAGATCATGGCGGTGATCTCGGACTTCGCCAGCTACCCGGAATGGGTGGAAGCGGTCAAGGAGACCGAGGTGCTCTCGACCACCGGCTCCGGGCAGGCCGAGAAGGTGCGCTTCGTGCTCGACGCCGGGGTGGTCAAGGACACCTACGTCAACGTCTACGAGTGGGCCGAGGACGGGCTGTCGGTGAGCTGGACGCTGTCCGAGGGGCAGGTCCAGAAGGCGCAGCAGGGCAGCTACCGGCTCGCGCCGAAGGACGGCGGCACCGAGGTGACCTACAGCCTCGCGGTGGACCTGGCGATCCCGATGATCGGCATGTTCAAGCGCAAGGCCGAAAAAATGATCATGAACACGGCGCTGAAGGAGCTCAAGCGCCGGGTCGAAGCCCGCTCCTGACCCGGGCGCTCCAGCACCGCGGCGCGGCGGCGCCGGAGATCCGCACCCGGTCGTGACCGGTGTCCCGGGCGGCGCCGCACCAGATCCACACCGCAGCACTCCTCGGCGCGGTGACCCGCCGTTCCGGTGGCCGGGCAGCTCGGCGACCGGTCGGTCCGCCCCGGCAACAGCCCCGACCCGATCCAGAGACCGCCCTTGCGCATCCTGTTGTTCACCGGAAAAGGCGGCGTCGGCAAGACGACCCTCGCCGCCGCGACCGCCGCACGCCTCGCCGAGCTCGGGCAGAAGGTGCTGGTGGTCTCCACCGATCCCGCGCACTCCCTCGGCGACTCCCTCGGCGCGGCGCTGAGCGCCGATCCCGCCGAGGTCGAGCTCCGCGCCGGGCAGCGGACCGCCCGGCTGCACGCGGCCGAGGTGCAGACCCGCGACCTGCTCGACCGGGCCTGGGCGGACCTGCGGGAACACCTGCGCACGATGCTGCTCGGCGCCGGCGTCGGCGAACTCGACGCCGAGGAGCTCACCCACCTGCCCGGGGTCGAGGACCTGCTCGCGCTCGCCGAGGTGCACCGCTTCGCCGCGGGCGGGATGTGGGACACCGTCGTCGTCGACTGCGGCCCCACCGCCGAGACGCTGCGGCTGCTGGCGCTGCCCGAATCGCTGTCCGGCTACCTGGAACGGCTGTTCCCGGCGCACCGGCGCGTGGTGCGCGGCCTGCTCGCGGGCGTGGCGGGCAGCGAGAACGTGGAGCGCTGGGACGGGGTGGCCGACGCGCTCGGGCGGCTCGCGGACCGGCTGCTGGAGCTGCGGACCATGCTGCTCTCGCCGCGGACCGGGGTGCGCCTGGTGCTCACCCCGGAAGCGGTGGTGGCTGCCGAGACCCGGCGCACGCTTACCGCACTGGCGCTGCAGCAGGTCCGGGTCGACGGGCTGGTGGCGAACCGGCTGGTGCCGCACCCCGGCTCGGCCCGGGGCGAGGCGGCGACCTGGCTGCGCACCCGCCGCCGGGAGCAGGAGAATGTGCTGGCCGAGGTGCGGGCGGCGACCGACCTGCCGGTGCGCGCGGTGCTGCACCGGGCGGCGGAACCGGTGGGGGCGGCGCTGCTGGAACTCGCCGACGAGCTCTACGGGGAGGACGATCCGCTGGCCGGCGCCGCGAGCGCACCGGAGGTGGAGCTCGGCGGCGGTGGCCGATCGCTGGACGCGGAGTACACGTTGCGGCTGGGCCTGCCGCTGCACGAGGACGCCGAGGTGGACCTCGCGCGGATCGGCGACGAGCTCGCCGTCACCGTCGACGGCAGGCGGCGGCTGATCGCGTTGCCCGCGGTGCTGCGCCGCTGCGCCGTGACCGGCGCGGTGGCCGCCGACGACGGGCTGACCGTGTCGTTCCGGCCGGACCCCGGCCAGTGGATGCGATGAGAGCGGACCCGAGCAGTGGAGGTGGTGGACCAGATGCGCGGTGAACGACCCGATGCCGCGGGGACGGGCACGACGAGCGCCGGTACCGGGGGCTCCGCCGACGAGTCCCGGGCGACCGGATCCGGCCGCGACCGGATGGCCGAGGAGTTCCGGCTGCTGCTCGACGCGGCCGCGGGGCGCGCGGAGGAGTACCTGCGCGGACTCGGCGGCGCCGAGCACGCCGCGCACGCGGGCACCGACGACCTCGGCACGGGCGGCGGCCCCGCTCCCGGCGGCCCGGCCCCCGGCGAGCGGGACGGCGTCCGCGAGGACCGCGCCGGCCCGTCCTGCGGCTGGTGCCCGGTCTGCGCGATCGCGAGCCTGCTGCGCGGCGAACGTCCCGAGCTGACCTCCCGGCTCGCCGACCAGCTCGCCGGGCTGCTGGACCTGCTCCGCGAATCCGCCGAGCCCCGCCCGGCCGGAGCCGCGGCCCCGCCGCCCGAACCGGCGGAACCGGCGCCGTCGAAGGTGCAGCGCATCGACGTGCGGCGGGTTCGCGGCCGGACCGCCGCGCAAGCCGCGAGCGGAGGTGCCGAGTGCTGACCGTCGGGGTGGACGTCGGCGGCACCAGCCTGCGCGCCAGCGTCGTCGACCCGCAGGGCACCGTGCTCGACACGCTGCGGGTGCCGTCCGCGGGCACCGGCCCGGAACTGGACTCGGCGATCGCCGACACCGTGCTGTGCCTCGCCGACCAGTACCCGGTCGCCGGGGTGGGGCTCGCCGTGGCTGGCTTCGTCAGCGAGGACCGGCGGGTGGTGCGGTTCGCCCCGCACCTGCCGTGGCGGCACGTCGCGGTCGCGGACAACATCGCCGACCGCGTGCGGCTGCCGGTGGTGCTGGAGCACGACGCGAACGCGGCCGCGATCGCCGAGCAGCGCTTCGGCGCGGCGGCCGGGGCGAAGGTCGCGGCGCTCGTCGCGCTCGGCACCGGCATCGGCGGCGCGCTGGTGCTGGACGGCGACGTGTTCCGCGGCGCGCACGGCGTCGCCCCCGAACTGGGGCACCTGCGGCTGGTGCCCGGCGGACGGGCCTGCCCCTGCGGGAAGCGGGGCTGCTGGGAGCGCTACTGCAGCGGCACCGCGCTGGCCGCGACCGCGCTGGAACTGCTCGCCGAGGACCCGTCCTCCCCGCTGGCCGCCGAAGCCGCCAAGGACCCCGGCGAGATCACCGGGGAACGCGTCGCCCAAGCCGCCGAGCAGGGCGATCCGGTGGCGGCGCGCGCCGTGGACGAGCTCGCGCGCTGGTTCGGCGAAGGGCTGGCGCTGGTCGCCGACGTCTACGACCCGGAGGTCGTGGTGCTCGCCGGTGGCGTGTCCGGCTCGGCGCACCTGTTCCTGCCCGCGGCCCGGCGGCACTACGCCGCGGCGCTCACCGGCACCGGCCACCGCCCGCTGGCCCAGGTGCGGGTCGCCAAGCGCGGCGACGAAGCGGGCATCGTCGGCGCCGCCACCCTCGCCAGGGAGCACGTGGCCGCCACCGCCACGCACCTCAGATGATCACCTCGCGGCGCCGCGCGTGAGCGGGCCGCTCGCCGGACCCGCCGGCGCACGTGGTCAGAGCTGGGCGCCGTCGTCGGTGGGGTCCGCGGGAGGTGTCCGGCGCATCCGGAACAGCAGCCAGCCGATGCCGCCGCTCACCGCGACCAGCCCGATCGGCAGCGCCGCCGTGGCACCCAGGCCGACGAGACCGGGCACCAGCAGCAGCGTCATCCCCAGCACGACCAGCAGGATGCCGCCGACCGTGGCGACCCCGGGCCGGGGCATCGGCGGCGGTTCCGGCGGCTCGTAGTGCCCTTCGTCGGGCGCGTCGGCGGGCGGCGTCCAGTCCCGCGGCGCGGACGCGGCCTCGGGCGCGGCGGGCTTCGGCGACGCGTCCTCGGTGCTCCGGTCCTGCTCCTCCGGCCACCGCGCCATCGGCTCGTCCTGTTCGAGACCTGCGACGATCTCGGCGAAGGCGGCGTCGATGTCCTCCGGGCCGTCGGCGTTCTCATGGCGGGTGCTCATGCGGGTTCCTCGACACGCTCGCGGTGGATCCTGCGGACGAATTCGACGCTACCGGCGAACACCGACGCGGCGTCGTGGTCGAGGGTCGCCACGTGGTAGCTGTCGCGCAGCACGACTTCGGTGACGTCGCCGCTTCGGATGCCCTCCAGCACGATCGTCGAGTTCACCGGCTCGACGACGTGATCGGTGGCGGAGCGCGCCAGCAGCACCGGCTGCCGCACCTTCCCGAGGTCGCGGCGGACCAGCCGCCACAACCGCTGCAGGCTCGCGGCCGCGCGCAGCGGCGTCCGGTCGTAGCCGAGCTCGACGGCGCCCGGCTTCGCGATGTCCCCGGCCAGGCCGGGGATCGACGGCAGCACCCGGGACAGCGCGGGCAGCAGGAACGCGTCCTTGCGCAGCGTGGTCACCGACGGGTTCACCAGCACGATCCCGGACAGCTCCGGGTGCTGCTGCGCGAGCCGCAACGTGAGCGTGCCGCCCATCGACATGCCGAAGACGAACACCGAGCGGCAGCGCCCGGTCAGCTCGGCGAGCTCCCGCTCCACGGCCGCGTACCAGTCGGTCCAGCCGGTGCGGTTGAGGTCCTGCCAGCGGGTTCCGTGCCCGGGCAGCCGCGGGCAGCGCACCGTGAAGCCATCGGCGGCCAGGTGCTCACCCCAGCCCCGCATGCTCTGCGGAGTTCCGGTGAACCCGTGGCACAGCAGGACGCCGATCTCGTCGGACCCGTCGTGCACGAACGGTTCGGCGCCGGGAAGAACGGGCACCGCAGCCTCCTACCGCCATCGATCCGCCGCTGTCCGGACATCGTCGCACGCGAGGGGCCTCCGCGGGGCGATCTCCAAGCGCGTGATCCGTCTCGGGCGGGGTCGCATTGTGCGGGCAGACCGGGCTCCGTAACCTTGAACGAGGCATTCCGGGTGTTCAGAAAGGCAGCGGCGCGTGCTGTACTGGGTGATGAAGCACATCGTGCTCGGTCCGCTCATGAAGCTGTTCTGCCGTCCACGGGTGGAGGGCGTCGAGCACGTGCCGGAGTCCGGAGCGGCGATCCTGGTCAGCAACCACGTCGCGGTCGCCGACTCGTTCTTCATGCCGCTGATGATGCCGCGCCGGGTGACGTTCCTGGCCAAGCGGGAGTACTTCACCGGCACCGGGATCAAGGGCAAGCTGCAGAAGTACTTCTTCTCCGGCGTCGGCCAGGTGCCGATCGACCGCTCCAGCGGTGCCGCGGCGCAGGCCGCGCTGGACACCGGGGTGCGGCTGCTGCGCGAGGGCAAGCTCCTCGGCGTCTACCCGGAGGGCACCCGCTCCCCGGACGGCCGGCTCTACAAGGGCAAGACCGGGGTCGCACGCATGGCGCTGGAGGCCGACGTGCCGGTCATCCCGATCGCGATGTTCGGCACCGACAAGGTCAACCCCATCGGCTCCAAGATGTGGTACCCGCACAAGGTGAAGGTGAAGGTCGGCGAGCCGCTGGACTTCTCCCGCTACGAAGGGCTCGCGGGCGACCGGTTCGTGGAGCGCTCGATCACCGACGAGATCATGTACGCGCTGATGGAGCTGTCCGGCCAGGAGTACGTGGACGTCTACGCCGCGAAGGCCAAGGACGACCTGGCCGCGCAGGGCAAGCACGTCGCGGGCTGGACCGTGCAGGGCCGGCCGGACGGTCCCGGCGGCGCCGACCGGCTGCCGCGCTCCCAGGCCGGCTGACCGCCGCGCGCTCCTGCCGCGCCCGGCTCGCCGGCCCTGATCGCCCGCACCGGGCCGGATCTCCGGCCGGTCCCCCGGAAGTCGCCGTCCTCGGGCGGAAGACCGCCGAGGACGTCGGCGGCCCAGCACACCGCTCATCGGGCGACGGTCCCCGGGGCCGGTCCTGACCGGTGGGCGCCGTCCTTACGCTGGACCGGTGCGGTTCTTCTACGACTGTGAGTTCATCGAGGACGGCCAGACCATCGACCTGGTCTCGATCGGGGTGGTCGACGAGACCGGCCGCGAGTTCTACGCCGTGTCCACCGAGTTCGACGAGTCCAAGGCGGGGCAGTGGGTGCGCCGCAACGTGCTGCCGCAGCTGCCGCCGCCCGCGGACCGGGCGTGGCGCTCGCGCAGCCGGATCCGGGACGACCTCTACGAGTTCCTGACCGCGCGCGATCAGGACGTGGAGCTGTGGGCCTGGCTGGCCTCCTACGACCACGTGGCGCTGGCGCAGCTGTGGGGCGCGATGCCCGCGCTGCCGCCGAAGGTCCCCAAGTTCACCCGGGACCTGCGGCAGCGCTGGGAGGACGTCGGCAAGCCGCGGCTGCCCTCCGCGCCGGCGAACGCGCACGACGCCCTCGCCGACGCCCGGCACAACCTCACCCGGTGGAAGGTGATCGAGGAGGTGCAGCGCAAGCGCGGGTTCCCGCTGTGAGCGCCCGTCCTCGCTGACCAGGTACTTCGCCGATCTTCGCATCATTCGCGCCCGATTTGTCGCCCGGTCGGAGTACTTGCTGCACCGATACAGGGCGTGACAGGCTCCCCACGAGATCCAGATCACTCATGGAGCGGATCAAGGGAGGCGGCGACGATGCCGGCTGGAACGCGTATCGGAGTGTTGACCGGCGGTGGCGACTGCCCGGGGTTGAACGCGGTGCTGCGCGCGGTCACCCGCAAGGGGATCGCGGTGCACGGGCACGAGATCGTCGGGTTCCGCAGCGGCTGGCGGGGGCCGATGGACGGGCTCACGATGCCGCTCGGGCTGGAGCAGGTCGAGGACGTCCTCGCCCGCGGCGGCACCATCCTCGGTTCCTCGCGCACCAACCCGTACCAGGAGCAGGACGGCGTCGAGAAGATCAAGCGGACCCTCGCCGAGCACGGGGTGGACGCGCTGATCGCGATCGGCGGCGAGGACACCCTCGGCGTCGCCGAGCGGCTCAACCAGGACGGCGTGCCGGTGGTGGGCGTGCCGAAGACGATCGACAACGACCTCGACGCCACCGACTACACGTTCGGCTTCGACACCGCCGTGCACATCGCCACCGAGGCGATCGACCGGCTGCGCACCACCGCCGAATCGCACCACCGGGCGCTGGTGGTGGAGGTGATGGGGCGGCACGCGGGCTGGATCGCGCTGCACTCCGGGCTGGCCGGCGGCGCGAACGTGATCCTCGGGCCGGAGAAGCCGTTCAGCGTGGACCAGGTCTGCGAGTGGGTGCAGCAGCGCTTCGAGCGGCAGTACGCGCCGATCATCGTGGTCGCCGAGGGATCCGTCCCGCAGGACGGCCAGGAGGTGCTGCTGACCGGGGAGACCGACGCGTTCGGCCACGTGCGCCTCGGCGGCGTCGGAACCTGGCTGGCCGACGAGCTGGCCCGGCGCACCGGCAAGGAATCCCGCGCGGTCGTGCTCGGCCACACCCAGCGCGGCGGCACGCCGACCGCCTACGACCGGGTGCTGGCGACCCGCTTCGGGCTGCACGCGGTGGACGCGGTCAGCGAGGGCGCCTTCGGCAAGATGGTGGCGCTGCGCGGCACCGACATCGTGCGGGTCCCGCTGGGGGAGGCGACGGCGAAGCTGAAGACCGTTCCGCTGTCCCGCTACGCCGAGGCCGAGGTGCTGTTCGGCTGACGCGGTGATCGTTCCGGCGCCGTCCCGCCCACCGGGTGGGGCGGCGTCCGCGCGTCCCGGGCGGTCGTCCCGGGCGGCCGAGCGGGTGAATCGATTCGCCCGGCGTGCGCTCCGTCTCTCCCAGGTGAAATGCACTGGCCAGCACGGCCTATCCTGGTAAATGTGAATTGGACCGTCGATGTTCCGGTCGATGAACTTCCGGAACTTCCTCCGCTGCCCCCTGAGATGCGCGCCCGCCTGGACGAGGCGCTGAAGCTGCCCGCCGCACAGCAGCCCGAGTGGCCCGAGGAACAGGTCGCGAAGGTCCGCAAGGTGCTGGAGAGCGTGCCGCCGGTGACCGTGCCCTCCGAGGTGGACCGGCTGCGCGGACAACTCGCCGCCGTCGCCCGCGGCGAGGCGTTCCTGCTGCAAGGCGGGGACTGCGCGGAGACCTTCGCGGACAACACCGAGCCGCACATCCGCGGCAACATCCGCACCCTGCTGCAGATGGCGGTCGTGCTCACCTACGGCGCGAGCATGCCGGTGGTCAAGCTCGGCAGGCTCGCCGGGCAGTACGCCAAGCCGCGCTCCAGCGGCACCGACGCGCTCGGACTGCCCAGCTACCGCGGTGACATGGTCAACTCGCTGGTCGCCACCGAGGAGGCCCGCAGGCACGACCCGTCCCGGCTGATCCGCGCCTACGCCAACGCCAGCGCCGCGATGAACCTGTCCCGCGCGCTGACCAGCGGCGGCATGGCCGCGCTGACGAAGGTGCACGACTGGAACAAGGACTTCGTGCTCAACTCGCCCGCGGGCGAGCGCTACGAGTCCGTCGCCGCCGAGATCGACCGCGGGCTGCGCTTCATGGCGGCCTGCGGGGTGGACGACACCAGCCTGCACGCGGTCGACCTGTACGCGAGCCACGAGGCGCTGGTCCTGGACTACGAGCGGGCGATGCTGCGGCTGGACGGCTCGCAGGAATCGCCGCGGCTCTACGACCTGTCCGGGCACTTCCTGTGGATCGGGGACCGCACCCGTCAGCTCGACCACGCGCACGTGGCCTTCGCCGAGCAGATCGCGAACCCGATCGGCCTGAAGATCGGCCCGTCCACCACGCCGGAGATGGCCGTGGAGTACGTGGAGCGGCTCGACCCGAACAACGAGCCCGGCCGCCTGACGCTGATCAGCCGGATGGGCAACGGCAAGGTGCGCGACGTGCTGCCCGCGATCGTGGAGAAGGTCAGCGCCACCGGCCACCAGGTGGTGTGGCAGTGCGACCCGATGCACGGCAACACCCACGAGTCGAGCACCGGCTACAAGACCCGCCACTTCGACCGCGTCGTCGACGAGGTGCAGGGCTTCTTCGAGGTGCACCACCGGATGGGCACCCACCCGGGCGGCATCCACATCGAGCTGACCGGCGAGGACGTCACCGAGTGCCTCGGCGGCGCCCAGGACATCTCGGACACCGACCTGGCCGGCCGGTACGAGACGGCCTGCGACCCGCGGCTGAACACCCAGCAGTCGCTGGAGCTGGCGTTCCTCGTCGCGGAGATGCTGCGCAGCTGACGCGCGCGGCGGGCCGCGAGGACCGGCGGGCCGGGGTGGGCGACCACCCCGGCCCGTTCGCGTTCCGGCCGCCGACGGGACCGTGACCGGCGATCTCCGGTCGATCGTTGCTCGAATGGGATCTTCATCGGTTCCGAGACCACGGTTCCGCGCGGTCCTGTGGTGCCGTTGCCGCACATCCTGGGCCAGATGGTCGCTGCCGCCGTCTGCTTCCGACTCCTTTTGCTTCTGCGCGTATTCCTGTGGTCACGCTCCGCATTCACCTTGGGCTGATCGGGGCGGACGCTGGTCCTATTGCTGGTCGTGCACCCTTGACGGTGACTGCGAACACCGGCTAAACAAACTCGGTCAGATGAAAGCGGACCGATTCGGGCATCGGAGTCGGGTCGAGACCGGAGGCCGACCAGGGTGTACGCGCGTGAACGCCAGCAGCTCATCGTCGAGCGTGCGAGGCAGGAGGGCCGCGTCGACGTGACCGGACTCGCGGGGGAGCTGCAAGTGACCCCGGAGACGATCAGGCGCGACCTGACCGTGCTGGAAGAGCACGGACTCCTGCACCGCGTGCACGGGGGTGCTATCCCGGTGGAGCGGTGGAGTTTCGATCCGCAGCTGTCCGCCCGAGAGAACGTGATGGTCGCCGAGAAGACCCGCATCGCGCGGGCCGCTCTCGCCGAACTGCCTGCCGAAGGCGCCATCCTCATCGAATCCGGCACCACGTGTGCCCGGTTCGCGGAACTGCTGCCGGCCGACCGCCCGCTCACGGTGATCACGGACAGCTTGAGCATCGCCGTCTCGTTGGCGGCGCGGCCCAACCTGTCGGTGCTCACCCCGGGCGGACGGGTGCGCGTGACCACCAACGGAGGTGTCGGGACCTGGGCGGCGCAACGGTGGCGAGAGGTGTTCGCCGATGTCGCCTTCCTGGGCACCGACGGGGTTTCCCTGCATCGGGGCCTCACCACTCCGGACCAGAATTCCGCTGAGATCAAAACACTGATGTTGCGCGGGGCGCGACGACGGGTCCTGCTCGCGGACCACAGCAAGATCGGCCCGGTTTCCCTGCACCGGTACGGCGAACTCTCCGAGGTCGACGTGCTGGTCACCGATACCGGGCTGGACCAGGGCATCGCCGAGGACATCGAGGCGATCGGCCCGCGCGTGGTGCGAGCGTGAGCAACGGCAGAAAGGGATGCCGATGAATTTCGGCAGGAAATGGTGGTCGCTGGTCGCCATGGCGGCGGCGGTGCTGCTCACCGCGAGTTGCGCGGGAGCGGGAGCGATCGGGTCCGGCGACGGGCGCCGGGTGCTGCGGGTGGCGGTGGTGTCGAACCCGCAGATGGAGGACATGCAGGACCTGGTCGGGGAGTTCGAGGCGCAGCACCCCGACGTGCGGGTGCGGTTCATCTCGCTGCCGGAGAACCAGGCGCGGGACAAGATCACCCAGTCGGTGGCCACCGGGAGCGGCCAGTTCGACGTGGTGATGGTCAGCAACTACGAGACGCCGATCTGGGCGGCGAACGGCTGGCTGCACGATTTGGATCCGCGGATGGACGCGACTCCGGGCTACGACAAGGACGACTTCATCCCGTCCATCAAGGACTCGCTGTCGTACCAGGGCCACATGTACGCGGCCCCGTTCTACGGCGAGACGGCGCTGCTGAACTACCGCAAGGACCTGTTCGCCGAGGCCGGGCTGACGATGCCGGAGAACCCGACCTGGCAGCAGGTCGCGGACATGGCGGCGAAGCTCGACGGCGGCCCCGGCGGTCGCGCCGGGATCTGCCTGCGCGGCCTGCCCGGGTGGGGCGAGGTGATGGCGCCCCTCAACACCATGATCAACTCCTTCGGCGGGCGCTGGTTCGACGAGGACTGGAACGCGCAGCTCACCTCGCCCGAGGTGCGCGAGGCGGTGAACTTCTACGTGGACCTGGTGCGCGACCACGGCGAGCCCGGCGCCTCCAGCAGCGGCTTCACCGAATGCCTCACCGAGTTCGGCCAGGGCAACGCGGCGATGATGTTCGACTCGACGTCCTCGGCGGGCACGCTGGAGGACCCGAAGGAGAGCACCGTCTCCGGCAAGATCGGCTACGCGAACGCGCCGACCGGCCCCGGCGGCAAGCCCGCCAGCTGGCTCTACACCTGGGCGCTGGGCGTGCCGAAGACGACCGAGATGCCCGACGAGGCGTTCGACTTCATCGCCTGGTCCACCTCCAAGCAGTACCTGCGGACCGTCGGCGAGCGGCTCGGCTGGCAGAACCTGCCCCCGGGCAGCCGCCAGTCCACCTACGAGATGCCGGAGTACGAGAAGGCCGCCGCGGCGTTCGGGCAGCAGACGCTGCACGGCATCAGCCGCGTCGACCAGACCACCCCGAGCTCCCAGCCCACGCCCTACCAGGGCCTGCAGTTCGTGCGCATCCCCGAGTTCGTCGACCTCGGCACCCGCGTGAGCCAGCAGATGTCCGCGGCCATCGCCGGGAGCAAGACCGCTGACGAAGCGCTGGAGCAGGCGCAGCGCTACGCCGACACCGTGGGGGAGAACTACCGGCCATGAGCACTGCGGAGATGACCGCGGCCAAGGGCGCGACCCTCAGCCGCAAGGAGAAGTGGTCCCGCCGGGGACCGTTGCTGCCCGCGCTGATCTTCACGATCATCATCACGCAGGCCCCGTTCCTCGCGACGATCTTCTACTCGTTGCACTCGTGGAACCTGCTCAACCCCGGTTCGTGGGGCTTCATCGGCCTGTCGAACTACGTGGACGTCTTCACCGACAGCGAGTTCTACACGGCCGCGCTGAACACCGTCGTGATCACCGTCGGCTGCGTGCTGGTGTCGCTGGCGCTGGGCGTCGGGCTGGCGCTGCTGCTGGACCGGCCGTTCTTCGGGCGCGGCGTGGTGCGCACCATGCTCATCACCCCGTTCCTGATCATGCCGGTCGCCTCGGCGCTGCTGTGGAAGACGAGCATGCTCAACCCCACCTACGGGCTGGTGGACGCGGTGCTCAGCCCGATCGGGCTGGGCGGCGTCGACTGGGTCGGGGAGCACCCGATGGTGTCGGTGCTGGCCGCGCTGGTGTGGCGCTGGACGCCGTTCATGATGCTGATCGTGCTCGCCGGGCTGCAGAGCCAGCCGCGCGACGTGCTGGAGGCCGCCAAGATGGACGGCGCCACGCACTGGCAGACGTTCCGCTTCATGACGCTGCCGTTCCTGCGCCGCTACATCCAGCTGGCCGGGCTGCTGGGCTCGATCTACGTGGTCAACACGTTCGACGAGATCTTCATGATGACCCAGGGCGGTCCCGGCATCGCCACCACCAACCTGCCGTACTACCTCTACCAGCGGGTCTTCCAGGGCTTCGACGTCGGCCAGGCGGCCGCGCTCGGCGTCGTGGTCGTGATCCTGACCATCATCGTGGCCACCTTCGCGTTGCGCGCGATCTTCACCGCCATTTCCGGCAAGGAGGTTTCGGAATGAAGCGCCGCACGGCGGGAGGGACCGCACTGACGATCATCGCCTGGGCGCTGGGGATCGTGTTCGTGTTCCCGGTGTTCTGGATGGTGCTGACGTCGTTCAAGCAGGAGGCCGACGCCTACACCGACGACCCGAAGTTCCTGTTCACCCCGACGCTGGACCAGTACCGGCTGGTGTTCGACGGGGGTCTCGGGCCGTACCTGCTGAACTCGCTGATCGCCACGGTGATCTCGTGCCTGCTGGTGGTGGTGCTGGCCGTGCCCGCGGCCTACGCGCTGTCCATCCGGCCGGTGAAGGGCACCAAGGACGCGCTGTTCTTCTTCATCTCCACCAAGATGCTGCCGGTGGTCGCGGCGATCGTGCCGATCTTCGTGGCCGCGCAGAACATGCACCTGCTGGACAACGTCTGGTCGCTGGTCCTGCTCTACACGGGCATGAACCTGCCGATCGCGGTGTGGATGATGCGCTCGTTCTTCCAGGAGGTGCCCTCCGAGGTGCTGGAGGCGGCGAAGGTGGACGGTGCCGGGCTGCGCACCGAACTCACCCGGGTGCTGCTGCCGATGGTGGCCCCCGGCATCGCCGCGACCGCGCTGATCTGCGCGATCTTCGCCTGGAACGAGTTCTTCTTCGCGGTGAACCTGACCGCGATCAACGCACCCACGGTGCCGGTGTTCCTGGTCGGCTTCATCACCAGCGAAGGCCTGTACTGGGCGCGGTTGTCGGCGGCGGCGACGCTGGCGGTGCTGCCGGTCGTCATCGTCGGCTGGATCGCGCAGCGCCAGCTGGTGCGCGGGCTGTCCATGGGCGCCCTCAAGTGATCGGACCGGTTCACCTCCGGTGAACCGGCAGACGGGCCCCCCCGCCCCCCCGGCCCCCCCCCCCGGGGGGCGCCCCCGCGGGGGGGGGGGCGCGGGGGGCCCCCCCCGCCCCCCCCC
>NZ_JAIUKC010000100.1:0-26511 GCF_020177435.1 Saccharopolyspora sp. 7B
GGCGAAGCGGGTGGGGCCGGCGAAGCTGGCCGGCGAAGCGGGTGGGGCCGGTTGGAGGTTTCGGTTGGTCCGCCGGTGCAGCTGGCTCCGCCTATGCGAACCGGCGTGTCGGCGCGAGCGGGCGTGTCGGTGCGGGATGGCAGCATGCGGCGGATGCAGACCATGAGCACCGCGGCGGCCCGGCGCACCGCGTTGGCCGCGCAGGGGTTCGCCGACAGCCGCCCCACCGGACGACCCACCCGCCAGCACCTGAACCGGGCGCTGGGGCGCACCAAGCTGTTGCAGCTCGACTCGGTGAACGTCGCGGTGCGCGCGCACTACATGCCGCTGTTCAGCCGACTCGGCTCCTACCCGGCCCGGCTCGTGGACGACGCGGCCTGGGCGCCGACCGCCGCGAAACCCCGGTTGCTCGTCGAGTACTGGGCGCACGAAGCCTCGCTGATCCCGGTGCGGGACTGGCCGCTGCTGCGCTGGCGGATGCGGGAGCACGGCGGTGCCTGGCGCAGTCGTTCCCGGGAACTGCTGGAGACGGCGCCCGGGCTCGTCGACGACGTGCTCGCCGCGGTGAAGGACCTCGGCCCGGTGGGCGCGGGCACCTTGGAACGCGAGCTCGGCGGCGGAGTCCGGCAGGGTCGCGGGCCGTGGTGGAACCGCACCGACACCAAGCGGGTGTGCGAGCTGCTGTTCGCGATGGGCGAGCTCACCACCGGCACCCGCAAGGGCTTCGAACGGCTCTACGACCTGCCGGAGCGGGTGCTGCCGCCCGAGGTGCTGGCCCAGGACCCGGCGGTCGAGGACGCGGTCCGCGAACTGGTGCGCCGCTCCGCCGAAGCCCACGGGGTGGCCACCGAGACCGATCTGCGCGACTACTACCGGCTGAGTCCGCAGCAGTCCAGGCAGGCCGTCGCCGAGCTCGTCGAAAGCGGTGAGCTGGAGCCGGTCGCCGTCGAGGGCTGGACCAAGCAGGCGTACCTGCACCGCGACGCCCGCACCCCGCGCGCGGTCCGCGGCCGAGCCCTGCTGTGCCCGTTCGATCCGCTGGTCTGGGAGCGCTCCCGCGCGGAGCGGTTGTTCGGCTTCCGCTACCGCATCGAGATCTACGTGCCGGAACCGAAGCGGCAGTACGGCTACTACGTGTTCCCCTTCCTCCTCGACGGTGAGCTCGTCGGTCGCGTGGATCTGAAGGCCGACCGGGCGGCGAAGGTCCTCCGGGTTCCGGGGGCCTTCGCCGAGCCCGGTCACGACCTCGGTGCGGCTGTTCCGGAACTCGCGGATGCGCTCACCGAGATGGCCGACTGGCTGGGTCTGGACGGGGTGGAGGTCGGCTCGCGCGGTGACGCCCACCTCGTCGAGGCGTTGCGCGCGCTCACACCGCGGAGGTGAGCAGGGCGTCGCCGCTGCCGGTGCGCCCGAAGATCCGCAGCGCCGGTTCCTGCGCGGTCGGTTGCCCGGACACGTCGAGTTCGCTGTCCACGGTGCCGGTGCTGGAGGTCAGGTCGACCTCCGCATCGGTGCCCCGCGGGAGGGCGATCCGCAGCTCTCCGGAACCGGTGATCAGCTCGACCTGACCGGAGCGGGCCTCGGCGATGCCGACGTCCCCGCTGCCGGAGCGCACCAGCACGTCCGAGTCCACGGTGCCCAGCCACACCGCGCCGCTGCCGGTGACCACCGAGGATGCGGAGCGCACCGCGGCGATCTCCACGTCCCCGCTGCCGCTGCGCGCCTGCACCCCACCGGCCATCTCGCCGAGGTGCAGCGCACCGGAACCGGTGCGGGCGACGGTGCTGCCACCGGCCCGCTCGACCGACACCGCGCCACCGCCGGACTGCACGTGCACCCGGCCCGCCGGCCCGGTCACCCGCACTTCCCCGGCGCCCGCGCGGATCGCGAGCTGGGAATCCTCGGGCGCCCGGACCAGCACGGACAGCGGTACGGCGCGCAGCGGCACCGTGGTGGGGGTGCGCACCGCCAACCTGTTGCCGGTGAGGTCGATGCGGGTCTGCCGCACCGCCTCGGCCACCGGTTCGCGAGGCCCGGAGCGGCCAAAGGGCCGCTCGCCCGGGCCGCGCTCGCCGGGACCGCGGTCACCGGTGCCGCGGTCGCCGGTGCCGCCGCGCGTCGCCGCCTCCCCGAACTGCTCGCTGACCCAGCTGAGCAGCCCGGTGAGCCCGCTGCGCCAATCGCCACCACCCGGGGCCGAATCGTGGCGGACCTCGACGTGCGTGACCGCCGTGGCGCTCAGCTCGACCGTGATCGAGCCGAGGCTGTTGCCGATGTCCACCTCGATAGGTGCCGCCGTGTCGAAGTCCTGCGTGCGCACCAGGCCGGCCGATTCCTCGGCGTCCCGGGGGTCCTGCTCGTCCGCGCCGTTGCCGTTCATCACCACCACCGCCTTCCCGCGCTCAGCCGTGCACCCAGCCGTGCAGCCGCGACCCGGGACCGTCGTCGGGTCCGTCGGGGCGCCAGCGGCCCGCCCCGGGCGGTCCCCAGCCACCGGGTCCCCGACCCGGGCGGTGGTGGTCCCACGGTCCGCGCGGCCTGCCGCCGTGCAGCGCGCCCTGCACCGCCTGCGCGACCCACGTGTTCAGCGAGACGCCCTGGGTGGAGGCGGCCTGCTCGGCCTGCGACTTGATCTCGTCGAGCAGTCGCAGCGTGATGCGGCTGATGTCGCCGCCGTCGGCGCCGGGCGGCGGAGGTGGTGGTCGTTCCTCCTCGGCGGCCGCGGCGCGCGGGGCGCCGCCCGGACCGCCGACGACGACGCGGACGGCCCGGCCTCCGAGCCGGAGGTCGACGACTTCCCCGTCGAGGTGCGTGGTCACCTCGGCGGCGAGGTCGGAGAGCGCGTTCATGATCGCCAAGCGGGCAGCGGGTTCGATCGCGGCGGAGAGCGCCGCGGCGGTCTGCCGGGTCTGCTCGTCGCCCGCCGAGGCGGCGGAACCGAGGTCTTCCCGGAGCTGTGCGATGTACGGGCTGAGATCCATGACACCACTATGGCGTCATGGATGGCGTCGCGCAACGACACGATGGTGTCAGCAGGTCCCGGGCGTGCCGCCATCGCCGGTCCCCGGCCGGATCCCGCCGCCCCGGCCGCCGGATACGCTCGGGAAACCGCCGCCGCCCGCCCGGGACGCGGCGGGACCATCCGGGTTCGTCCGCGAGGCAGAAGGGGATCCGCGCACCGTGACCGACATCGTGCCGCCGAAGGTCCAGCTCATCGGCAAGACCGAGTTCTTCCCGCCCGCCGACGTGGACTGGTCCACCGACGCGGACGGCGGCCAGGCGCTCGCGGAGTTCGCCGGCCGGGCCTGCTACCAGTCGTGGCACAAGCCGAACCCGGCCACGGCCACCAACGAGGGCTACCTGCGGCACATCATGGAGGTCGGCCACCTCTCGGTGCTGGAGCACGGGTCGGTCACCTTCTACCTGACCGGGATGTCCCGGTCGCTGACCCACGAGCTGATCCGCCACCGGCACTTCTCCTACTCGCAGCTCTCGCAGCGCTACGTGCCCGAGCGGGACGCGGCGGTGGTCGAGCCCGACGTCATCGCCGAGGACCCGGAGCTGCACGCGAGGTTCGTCCGCGCGACGGAGGCGAGCGTCGCCGCCTACACCGAACTCCTGGACGCCCTGCAGGAGAAGTTCGCCGACGAGCCGCAGGCCACGTTGCGCCGCAAGCAGGCCAGGCAGGCCGCGCGCTCGGTGCTGCCCAACGCGACCGAGACCCGGATCGTGGTCACCGGCAACTACCGCGCCTGGCGGCACTTCGTGGCGATGCGCGCCAGCGAGCACGCCGACGTGGAGATCCGGGCGCTGGCCGTCGAATGCCTGCGGCAGCTGCAGCGGGCCGCCCCGAACGTGTTCGGCGATTTCGAGATCACCGCGCTCCGGGACGGCTCCGAGGTCGCTTCCAGCCCGTTCGTTGCCGAGGGCTGAACGCGGAACCGCGCGAGCCCCTCCCGCGTCCGATGAGATGATCTCGACCAGGACTGACGTGGGGGAGGGTCCGTGGTGGAGCGGACGGACGCGCTGGCGCGCACCATCGGCGACCGCTACCGGGTGACCGGTGAGCTGGGGCGCGGCGGCATGGGCATCGTCTGGCGGGCCTGGGACCAGGTGATCGGTCGCGAGGTCGCGATCAAGCAGCTGCACGTGCCGGACGGGGTGCCGCCCGCCGAACGCGCCGTGTTCGAGGAGCGGGTGCTGCGGGAGGCCCGCACCGCCGGGCGGCTCAGCGACCCCGGCGTGGTCACCGTGCACGACGTGCTCAGCGAAGGCGGCGGCACGTTCATCGTCATGGAGCTGGTGCAGGCCGGGACGCTCAGCGAGCTCGTCGCCCGGTGCGGGCCGATGCCGCCGGAGCGGGTCGCCGACCTCGCGCGGCGGTTGCTGTCCGCGCTGGAGGCGGCGCACGCGGCCGGGATCGTGCACCGCGACGTGAAGCCCAGCAACATCATGATCGCCGACGGGGTCGTGAAGCTCGCCGACTTCGGCATCGCGCAGACCGTGGACGACCCGCGGCTGACCAGCAGCGGCAGCATCGTCGGCTCGCCGTCGTTCATGGCTCCGGAGCGCATCCAGGGAGCCGATGCCACCCCGGCGGGTGATCTGTGGTCGCTGGGCGCGACGTTGTTCTTCGCCGCGGAGGGCTGGTTGCCGTTCGAGCGGCGGACCACGGCGGCGACGCTGCACGCGGTGCTCAACGAGACGCCCGCGCTGACCCGCACCCAGGGCCCGCTCGGTTCGTTGATCACGGGTCTGCTCATCGCGGACCCGCGCGCCCGGTTCACCCCGGCGCAGGCCCGCGCGCTGCTGGCGGGCGATCAGGTGGGCACCCGGGTGCAGGCCGCGCCGACCGCGCCGCTGCCCGCCGGCCGCCGGACCCCGTGGCGCGCCGCGGCGGTGGCGGCGGTGGTGCTGCTGGTGGCGGGCCTGCTGATCGGGCGGTTCGCGCTGGTGCCGGGGCCGCCGGAGGCGGAGCTGCCGACGCTGACCTACGGGCCGGACGGCGACCTGACCACCTTCGAAGCCAGCAAGATCGAATCCTGCGGCACGGGCGTCCCCGCCGCGGGCGCGAGCGTGCCCGAGGAGCAGGTCGGGTCCTGCTCGGAACCGCACGACTTCGAGGTCTACACCGACGGTTCCCCGTTCGGCAGCAGCGCGAGCAGCGACACCGCCTACCCCGGCGCGGAGCAGCTGGCGCGGTTCGGCGAAGCGCTGTGCGGCGCCTACTTCGCCTCCGCCGAGGTCGAGCTGCCGGGCAAGGACGCGGCGCTGCGCTACGGGGCGCTGGTGCCGACCGAGCAGGCGTGGGAGCTGAAGCGGCGGACCGCCGCGGACGACGACTCCGACACCGACGGCGGCGCGCAGACCGTGCTCTGCTACCTGCGCAGCACCGACGGCACGAAGCTCACCCGATCGCTCGCGAACTGACCCGGATTCGGCCGGAAGGGGTGGAATCCGGCACGCGCGGTGCGGTGATCCTCGCGCTGGAGTGAGCAGCGGGGGCGCCGCCGGGTCGCCGCCGACCTCGGACGAGCCGGCCTCGGACGAGCGGGCCGGGACGAGCGGGCCGGGGACGAACGAGCCGGTCGCCCGGGCGGCGCACGCTTCGCCACCGGCGCGATCGAGCTCCCGGCCGCGCTGCGCTGTGGCGCGGTGGTCCCCACCCGCGAGGCGTGGGAGGACGAGCGGGCCACCTCGCCGGACGGCGACCCGTCGAACGACCGGGGCGCTACGCGCCCAGCGCCGACGGCAGTCCGCCGATGACCTCCGTCACGGGGAGCTGAACCCCGGTAAGGTGGTCGCATGGGTGTGGCCAACGACGAACGCCGGGAACTGTGCGACCTGTTCGACCAGGTCGGGCCGGACGCGCCGACGCTGTGCGGCGAGTGGAAGACCAAGGACCTCGCGGTGCACCTGGTGCTGCGGGAACGCCGCCCGGACGCGCTGGCGGGCAAGTTCGTCAAGGCGCTCGCCGAGCGCGGCGACAAGATCGAGCAGGAGCTGCGGGACAAGCCGTGGCCGGAGCTGATCGGCACCGTCCGCGAAGGCGCCCCCAAGTGGAACCCGCTGGCGATCGGCGCCGTGGACGAGGCCGTCAACACCGCCGAGTTCTTCGTGCACCACGAGGACGTCCGCCGCGTTCAGCCCGGCTGGCAGTCGCGCCCCACCGACCCGGAGCGGGAGGAGGCGCTGTGGAAGTCGCTGAGCAGGGTCGCGAAGGTCTTCTACGGCCGCAGTCCGGTGGGCGTGGTGCTGCGCCGCCCCGACGGCACCGAGATCGCCGCGAAGCGCGGGCCGCGCACGGTGCGCTTCAGCGGTGAGCCCAGCGAGCTGCTGCTGCACGCGTTCGGCCGCAAGCAGGCGCGGGTGGACATCGACGGCAACGACGCGGACGTCCTCGCGGTCGAGGACCTGCGCCGCTCGTTCTGACGGCGGTCGCCGAACCCGTTCGGCGGCCCGGCGGCGCGCGTTCGGCCTGGTGCGGGACCTGCGCCAGCGCTGCCGCACCGGCCGATTTCGCGCGCTGGCACCGGAAATCCGCCCGTCGCGGCGCTGATCAGCGGGAACACGGCCGGTTCCGGACGGGCTCGGCCGTCGAGTTTCCGCGATCTTCGAGCCGGGCCGGGTGCGGCGCCGGTGGTGGCCGATGCGGCGCGCTGATCAGTGGGCTCACCAGGTAGCGTCAGGGCCATGACCGTCTGTCCCACCGCCACTGAAGGACGGCCGTTCGGCCGGGTCCTGACCGCCATGGTGACGCCGTTCGACGCGGACGGGAAGCTCGACCTGGCGCTGGCTCAGGAGCTCGCGACCTACCTCGTCGATCACGTCGGCAACGACGGCCTGGTCGTCAACGGCACCACGGGCGAGAGCCCCACGACCAGTGATGACGAGAAGGAGCAGCTGCTGCGCGCCGTCGTCGAAGCGGTGGGGGACCGCGCGACGGTGGTAGCGGGAGCGGGCACGAACGACACCGCCCATTCGGTGGAGCTGGCCCGCACCGCGGAGAAGGCCGGTGCGCACGGGCTGCTCGTGGTGACCCCGTACTACTCCCGCCCGCCGCAGGAGGGCCTGCTGTCGCACTTCACGACGGTGGCCGATGCGACGGAGCTGCCGGTGATGCTCTACGACATCCCGCCGCGCTCCGTGGTGCCCATCCACACGGACACGTTGAAGCGGCTGGCGGAGCACCCGCAGATCAAGGCCGTCAAGGACTCCAAGCACGACCTGTGGGCGGGCAGCGAGGTGCTGTCGAACAGCGACCTGGCCTACTACTCGGGCGAGGATCCGCTGAACCTGCCGTGGTTGTCCGTGGGCGCCGTCGGTTTCGTCAGCGTCATCGGGCACGTGGTCGGCGACCGGCTGCGCAAGATGCTCGACGCGTTCGAGGCGGGCGACATCGCCACCGCGCGCGAGGTGCACGTCGGGCTGATGCCGGTGTACCGGTCGATGAACTTCGTCGGCGGCGTGGTGTTCTCGAAGACGGCGATGCGGCTGTGCGGCTACGAGACGGGGCATCCCCGACTGCCGCTGCCGCAGGCCACCGACGAGCAGGTGCGGGTGATCACGAGTGATCTGTGGGACGCCGGTCTGGTCCTGGTCAATCCCGACGCCGCAGCAGAGGTGACGCGTTGAGCGCTCGCGCAACAGCTTCCGAACACCAGCCCGTGACCCCGACGGCCTCGGCGCCACCACCGGCGCTGCCCGAGGGCGGCCTGCGGGTGACCGCCTTGGGCGGCATCGGCGAGGTCGGCCGGAACATGACCGTGTTCGAGCACGAGGGCAAGCTGCTCATCGTCGACTGCGGTGTGCTGTTCCCGGAGGACGACTCGCCCGGCGTGGACCTGATCCTGCCCGACTTCGGGGCGATCGAGAACCGGCTGGACGACGTCGAGGCCCTGGTGCTCACGCACGGCCACGAGGACCACATCGGTGCGGTGCCGTTCCTGCTGCGGTTGCGCCCGGACCTGCCGGTGGTGGGGTCGAAGTTCACGCTGGCGCTGCTGGCCGCCAAGTGCAAGGAGCACCGGCAGGACCCGGTGCTGGTCGAGGTCACCGAGGGACAGCACAGCAAGCACGGCGTGTTCGACCTGGAGTTCTTCGCGGTCAATCACTCGATCCCGGACGCGTTGGCGGTGGCGATCCGCACGCCGGCCGGGGTGGTGCTGCACACCGGGGACATCAAGCTGGACCAGCTGCCGCTGGACGGCAGGCTCACCGACCTGGCCGGGTTCTCGCGGCTGGGCGACGAGGGCGTGGACCTGTTCCTGGTGGACTCGACGAACGCCGAGGTCCCCGGGTTCGTGACGCCGGAGCGCGAGATCGGCCCGGTGCTGGACCGGGTGATCGGGAAGGCGACGCAGCGGCTGATCGTGGCGTGCTTCGCCAGCCACGTGCACCGCGTGCAGCAGGTGCTGGACGTCGCCGAGCAGCACGGCCGCAAGGTGTGCTTCGTGGGCCGGTCGATGGTGCGCAACATGGGCATCGCGAACGACCTGGGCATCCTGCGGGTGCCGCCGGGCCTGCTGGTGGAGCTGGACGAGGCGCTGGCGATGCCGGAGCACCTGGTGCTGTTCGTCTCGACCGGTTCGCAGGGCGAGCCGCTGTCGGCGCTGTCCCGGATGGCGCGCGGCGAGCACAAGCAGATCCGGATCCGCGCCGGGGACACCGTGGTGCTGGCGTCCTCGCTGATCCCGGGCAACGAGACCGCGGTGTTCGGCGTGGTCAACGGCTTGGTGCGGCTGGGTGCGGACGTGGTGCACCAGGGCGGGGCGAAGGTCCACGTCTCGGGTCACGCCTCCGCCGGTGAGCTGCTGTACCTGTACAACGCGGTGCGCCCGAGCAACGTGATGCCGGTGCACGGCGAGTGGCGGCACCTGCGCGCGAACGCGGAGCTGGCCCGGTTGACGGGGGTTCCGGCGGAGCGCGTGGTGATCGCCGAGGACGGCGTGGTGGTCGACATGGTCGACGGCATCGCGCGGGTCTCGGGCCGCGTCGAGGTGGGCCACGTCTACGTGGACGGCCTGTCCGTCGGCGACGTGGGTGAGTCGACGCTGTCGGACCGGCTGGTGCTGGGCGAGGGCGGGTTCATCTCGATCACCGTGGCGGTCGAGGCGGCGACGGGCCGCGCGGTGTCCCGCCCGACGTTGTCCGGGCGCGGTTTCTCCGACGACCCGAAGGCGCTGGACGACGTGGTGCCGCTGGTGGAGATGGAGCTGGCCCGCACCGAGTCGGAGGGGATCACCGACACGCACCGCATCGCGCAGGCCGTGCGCCGCGTGGTCGGCAAGTGGGTGGCGGACAAGTACCGCCGCCGCCCGATGATCGTGCCGAACGTGCTGCCGGTCGATTCCTGATCGCTCGCTCCGAAGAGCTGTGCACGGCCCGTCCGACCAGGCGCACTGGTCGGGCGGGCCGTGCGGCCGTCAGCTCCCGGCGCCGTCGAGCAGCCAGTGGTGGCGCATCCGGAGGGCGCGTTCGGTGCTGGCCAGCGCCGCGCCGATGGTGAGGGTGGTGTTGAGCCACAGCGGCAGGTGCAGCGGCGAGGTGAAGATCCCGATGTTCTCGGCGATAGGCGGGATCCGGGAGATCGGTTCGGCGACCTGCAGCACGAGCAGGGCGACGCCGATGACCAGCAGCGCCACCGAGAGGTGGCCGAGCGCGCGGCTCGCGGCGGGGTGGTCGCGGTCGAGCCGGGCCCGGCGCCCTTCGGCGGACCTCGGGTCGGGGACGAGCTGCTGCTCGCCCGCGGCGGTGACGTGGTGGCAGCGCTTGAGACCGGCACGGCTGACCGCGACTTCGATGGTGCCGCCGTCGACGGGGAAGACCGCGGGGAGCTTGGCGACGGCGTGGTGCCTGCCGTCGCGGTACAGGTCCGCCTTGACCTCGCCGGTGGTCTTGTCGCCCCAGAGCCGGACGTCGACGGCGTAGTCCGTGCCCTCGCCGGTGCGCAGGTGGAACAGGGAACGGCTGAACTGCTGCCACCAGCGGAAGGGCTTCAGGGGGCGTCCGTCCCCGCTCTTGACCCGCGCTGCGGCGCGCCGGTGCCGCCATTCCTCGAACATGCCCCGCCCCTTTTCCGTGCAACACGCTGTACTAGAATCTGGAACAGGACGCTAGTACAGCGTGTTGGAAAAGCACCAGCACGGTGTACCAGTACAGTGCGGGTGGAGGTGGACATGGACGACGGGGACGACCCGGTGCTGAGCACCCGGCACCGGATCCTGGTGGCAGCGGCGACGATGCTCGGCGAGGACGCCGCCGCCCGGTTGAGCGTGCGCGCGGTCGCGGCGCGGGCCGGGGTGAGCACGGGTTCGCTGCGGTACCACTTCCCGACCCAGCAGGAACTGCGGGAAGCGGTGCTCGCCGGGATCTACGGCCTGGTGGCCTCCGACGACCCGATCCACGACCGGTCGAGGTCGCCGCGGGACCGGCTGGTCGCCTGCCTGCGGCAGGTGCTCGCGCCCGCCGGGGCGGGGCAGCAGGCGCGGGCGGCCTTCGGGAAGGTCTACGAGGCGTTCATCGCCCCCGAGCCGACCGAGGAGATCAGGCAGGCGCACCTCGGCATGGAACGTGAGGGGCGGCGCCGCACCGAGTACTGGCTGTCGGTCCTGGTGGACGAGGGCGTGCTCCCGGCGGGAGACAACGCGCGGCGCGCGAAGTTCCTGCTGACGGTCCTCAACGGCCTGGCGCTGGAGCGCGCGCTGCCCGCCGGCGACTCGCTGCTCGCCGACGAGACGAACACCCTCCACTTGGCCGTGGACAGCGTGCTGGACCCGCGGAACGCGTGAGCGGCGAACGGGCGGGTAGAACATTCCGGGAGTGAACTGCTCCCGGGATATTCCGAGCAGGAGCCCATTTCGGCGAATATTCCGAATAGGTCAGCCCGATCCTCCGGTCGTGGCCGCTCTCGTTTTCGTTCGCCCGGATCGATGGATTGACGGTCGCGGTGGATCGACGCCGCGTACCGCTGTGTGCTGATCAATTGCTCGATGGAGTCAACGGTATCGGCTGATCGTGTGGTGAGTAGATATCCGCTATTGCTGAATCCGCCGCTTCGCTACCTTCGATCTCGAAGGCTCTCCGGCTGGTTGAGGAGCGCGCGACATGGGATTTCGAGTCGACCCGGACGTGATCGGCCGATTGGCGTTCGGCCTGCACGGCTCCACCGCGGGAATGGCGATATCGAGTCCGCCGCCGGAGGTGGACGCGGGTCCGTCCTCCGCGGCGGTGACCGCGCTGATCGCAGAGCTCGTCCGTGCCGCGGCCGGAGCGCTGGAGATCACGGAGCGCGCCTCGGCGGAGCTGCACGCGAACGGTTCCACCTACGCCGCCGTCGATGCGGACAACGAGCGGTTCTTCCACCGCTGAGTATTCGAGCGATCGTTCGGGGGAACGATGAGCCTCACCATCTTCACCGCAGGTGACCCGGAATCACTTCGTCGGCTGGCGGAATCGATGGGGCGGTACGCGGCCGGTGTCGACGATGTCGCCGCCGGGTGGTTCCGGACCCGTTCGGAATCCGAATCGGAATGGGAGGGGACCGCATCGGAGGCTTTTCGCTCCGCCGCGACCCGCAACGGGCGGGACATCGTCGAACTGGCCGAGATCTGCGCGAACCTGTCGCGCGTGTTGCACGTCTTCGCCGATGATCTCGACACGGTCAGAGCGCGGATGCGGCAGGCGGAGGGGATCGCGCACGAGGCCGGGCTGCTCGTGCTGAACGCGACGATCCACCCGCCGCACTCGTCGGCCGGGCTTCCGGAGCCGAGCCTGCCGGGCACCTCGCCGCCCGCGGACCCGCGCAAGCAGGCGGCCTACGCGGAAGCCGGCCAGACCGTCGCCGACGCGCGCGGCCTGGAAGCCACCGCCCACGAGAGGCTGCTGGCGGGCCTCCGTGCGAACAGCGCAGGGCTGGAAGCCATCGGCTTGCACGCGGAGTGGGGCCGAGCGGCGGCGACGGCGACCAGCCCGGCGGCGATCGGCCTCGCGGGGATGGCGATGGCACTGGACGAGTGGGCGGCGGGAGCCACCCGCGCGCTGTTCGAGAAGGCGGTGCTCGGTGGTCCGCACGCGGTGCACGGGATGTGGTCGGCGCTGACCTCCGCCCAGCGCGCCGATCTGCTCGACCGCTTCCCGCAGCTGGTCGGACGCACCGACGGAGTTCCGGTGGCGGTGCGGGATTCGGCGAACCGGGCGTTGCTCGCCGGGCAACGAGCTGATCTGCTCGGCAAGATGGGCGAGTTGCGGGCGCTGGTCGAGACGACGCGGTCCGCGCCCGGCGGCAGGCCCGCCGCGCAACTCGCGCGAATCCGGGAACTGCGGGAGACAGTGCACTTCCTCGACATGATCGACGACCGGTTGACGGGACCACCGGAGAAGTACCTGCTGGGCGTCGACACCACCGCGCACGGCCGAGGAACGTTGATCATCGCCGGCGGGAACCCGGACACCGCCCGGCACGTCGTCACGAGCGTTCCCGGGACCTACTCGGATCTCGATGGGGCGAAGGACGTCCTGGAACGTGATGAACGCCTGCGCCTGCTGGCCGAACGGCACGCGGGCGGTGAACCGGTGGCCGCGGTGACCTGGGTGGGATACGAATCGCCGGACGACTTTCCCTCCGCCGCGCAGGACGGGTTCGCGGTCGAGGCGAAGGGTGAGCTGGCCCGGTTCCAGGAGGGCCTGCGCGCCACGCACGGGGGGGAACCCAGCCACAACACCGTGCTCGGGCATTCCTACGGCTCGACGGTGGTCGGTTACGCGGCGCGGGACCACGGGATGGCGACCGACGAGATCGTGTTCCTCGGTTCGCCGGGCGTCGGCGTGGAACACGCGCGGGAACTCGGCGTGCCGCCCGAGCACGTCTGGTCCGGGACATCGGGCGATGACGTGATCGATCACGCGACGCCGTCGTTGGAACCGCGGGACTTCTTCGACGGCGAGGACGACCACTGGTTCGGGATGAACCCGTCGGATCCGCACTTCGGCGCGCGGTCGCTGGAGACCGATCCGGACGGAGGGCACACGGACTACTGGGACAGGCGGACGTCGCTCGAATCAATGGCTCGCGTCGTCGCGGGTGTGGAGAAGGGACATCCGTGAGGACCACGAGAGCGCAGCGGTTGCGGATCCTCGGCGTGGTGTTCGGGCACGTGGCCGGCTGGGCGCTGTTCGCGCTGGGCGTCGCGGCGTGGTGCGTGGTCTTCCCGGCCACCGTGCGCGGATTCGGCGACAGCGAGGTCGAGCGGAACCTGTTGACCTTCTGGGTGTTGATCTACGCGGTGTTGGCGGGAGCGGGCGCGGCGGTGCTGATCGGGGTCCTCACGTGGCGGCGGGTGCTCGCGCGGATCGTGCTCGGTGTCTGGGCCGTGCTCTTGTGCGCCGCCGTGCTCGGAGTGGTGTTCGGCGGCCGGTGATCACCCCGCCCCCGGGGGAAGCAGGGCGAGGTGATCGGTGGTCCGGCTCAGAACTCGCCGTGGAAGTAGGCGGTGTCCGCGGCGAAGTGGCTGGGCGCGACGGAGATCCGCAGGTCGCCCTGCTCCGGCGCGACGTCGAAGATCCGGGTGATGGTGAGGGTCCCGCCGGGCGGGATCTCGGCGTTGACGAACGGCCGGTCTTCCAGCGAGTACTGGGCGGGCCGCCCGGCGTGGGTGGCGGTGATGTCCCAGGACAGCGGGTTGATCTCGCCGCTCGTGCCGTTGGTGATGGTCAGGTCGACCGCGACGGCGCGGGTGCCGGAGTCGTGCAGGTACGGGTTGCCCTGGTGTTCCTCCGGTTCGGCGACCTGCACCGATTCGCCGCCGCGCCAGGTGTGGGTCTGGCCGAAGCCGAGCTCGATGACCTCCGCCCCGGAGTCGTCGGCGGCCGGAACGGCGTCCTGCTGCGCCGAGACGCCCGCGGATTCGGACTGCCGCGCGACCTCGTTCGCGGCGGAGCCGAACAGGCCGACCCAGGCGAAGCACACCAGCAGCCCGATCGCGGCGAGCACGGTGCCGGTGATCGCCATGCCCTGGTTGTTCGCCAGGCCGTTGCGCGCCCGGATGATGCCGATGACGCCGAACACCAGCCCGAGGATGCTCAGCGGCCAGGCGACCAGGCCGATGATCGGGATGAACGAGAACAGCAGGGCGAGCAGGCCGAGCACGAATCCGGCGGTGCCGAGACCGTTCTTCGGGGTCGTCGGCGGCGGGACCACTGCGGACATGGGTTTCCTCCGGGGAGAGCTGGAACGAGATGGCGTCGGCGCACAAGCCGGAACGTCGAGTCCGCAAGATCGTTCCAACGGGAGCGCGCGGTGTCCGCGCTTTCGCCCCGGTCCACTCTTAGGTGTGATCTCCCTGGAGGTGCCGCCCGATTCCTGCTAGAGGCGGGAGTTCAGCGCAGTTCCAGCAGGTCCAGGGCGCGGCCGGTGGCGGTGGCGGGGCCCCGGTGCACGGAGTGCGCGATCCCGTTGTAGACGAGGTCCCACAGCGCGCGTTTGCGCTGGATCCGGTGCAGCGGAGCGCGGGCGGAGCCGCCGTACCCGTCGGTGAGCACGAGCCACGGCTCGGCGGCGTCCCCCGGTCGCTCGATGGCGATCGTTTTCAGCTTGTACAGCTTGACGTAGCTCCTGGTGCTGCTCGCGAACCAGTCGGCTCCGGCCGAATACCCCTCGCTGCGGCCGCGGAGGTAGAACGGGACGGCCGCGGCGGCGGCTATCGCCCACAACCACCAGGTCCGCGCCCACTCGAATCCCCAGTCGAGCCAGCAGTAGCGGAGCACGCCGAGCCCGCTCACGAACAGGCCGGCTTTGAGCAGGCCGGTGTCCAGTCCGTGGCACCACTCCAAGATCGGCCCTTCGCCCGGCGGTGCGGGTGGGAAGCGCGCGAAGGCCCGTCGAGTGCGTCCCTCGCTCCGCCAGGTGACGAGCACCGGCGCCCGTGGTGGGCGCGGCAGTCCGGTGATCGGGTCGGGTTTCCGGGCGGGCGAGTGCGGCCGGGCGTGTTCGGTCAACGGAGCTGGAGCTTGTCGAGGGCTAGCTCGTTCGCAGTGGCGGTGCCGCTGTTCACCGAGTGCACGATGCCGTTGTACACGAGGTCCCAGAGGGCGCGGTTGCGCTGCACCTCACGCAGCTTGGCTCCGGTGAAGCCGCCGTTTCGGTCGGTGAGTTCGAGGACCCATGCGTCCACGCCAGCGGGGTTCGTAACGGTGACCTTCGTCAGCTCGTAGAGCTGCACATGACGTTTGCGGCTCGTCGCGAACCAGTCGGCTCCGGCTGAAAAGCCTCCGTTCCGACTGTAGAGGTAGAAGATCGGGACAGGCGCGAGGACGAATGCCCACAGGCCCCAGGTGGTGATCCAGTCGAATCCCCAGTCCTTCAACGACAAGAATGCCGCGATCAGGAAGGCGACGAAAATCCCGGACTTGATGCCGTTCGAGTTCGACTCCTGGAACCATTCGAGAACCGGGCCCGAACCGGGTGGGGCGGACGGGAAGCGCGCCCGTGCCGAGTCTCGTTCTCCCGGCTGTTGCGGGCTGATCACCACGGGTGCGCGAGGTGGCCGAGGGTTCCCGGTCGTCGCGTCCGGTCGTGGTGCTGCTTGTCGCACTGCTGGTTTCCTTCCTGGGACGGGAGAAGGGAGGGCGTCCGCGACGAGGATGCTCTTGCCGAGCTTGGTCGATCGTTCGCGTGGCTGGTGTTCCAGCCGGCCTGGTTCTGCTGCGTACTACGTGGTTAGCCGATCGCGTAGGTCATCAGCGAGACGGCGAGCATGATTCCGGTCAGCCTGAGCAGGATCCAGAGCGTCCGGCGGAGCCAGCTGGCGATGGCGATCGAGACCAGGAGCAAGCCCGCCAGCCACGGCACGATCCACAGTGCGAAGAAGATACCGATGATCTGTTGGTTCGTCGCGCCGGGGCCGGACGCGTCGGCGCTGAACCCGGTAAGCGACGCGCCCGAGTAGGGAAACCAGCCGACAAGGCTGAAAGTCATAAAAACCACCGACGACGATGCCCGTGCTTCGCAGTGGTGTGACGGTGACGTGGTCACCGGCTTGATGGGCGGGCGAGTGCGGCCGGGCGTGTTCGGTCAACGGAGCTGGAGCTTGTCGAGGGCTAGCTCGTTTGCGGTGGCGGTGCCGCTGTTCACCGAGTGCACGATGCCGTTGTACACGAGGTCCCAGAAAGCGCGGTTGCGCTGGAGCTGGCGTAGGGGCGCGCCGACACATCTGTCGTCGGCGTCGGTCAGCTCGATGCCGATGGATTGGCCACCGGCTTGGTATTCAACAGTGATTTTCTTGAGCTCGTACAGCTTGACGTAGTGCTTCTGGTCCGTGGCAAGCCAGTCAGCACCCGCGGAGTACCCACTGCGGCGGCCGAGGAAGTGGAACACTATCGGCGGCCAGATCACGAACAGCCACAGCCACCACGTGCTCATCCAGGAGAATCCCGAATCGAGCAAGCACAGGAAGATCGCGATGAACATGCCTAGAACGACCCCGCCGACGAGGTGATCGGCGTCTTCGGCTTGGTACCACTCCAACAGCGGCCCTTCGCCCTCCGGCGCGGGTGGGAACTCGGCCTTGTCCTCATGGGTTTTTCCCACCGTCTTCCACGTTGTGATCACAGGGGCGCGCGGCGGCCGTGGCTCACCTGACATCGTGTCGGGCCTCGGGGCCGCCTTCGGCACGTCGCGTCCGCCTTCGTGGTGGTGTGTTCGGCAGGCAGGAACCCCGGTGCCTGCTGTTGATCCTCATCGTCGGGCGGCCCCGCTCTCGGGACTGCCGGAGCTTGGTAGAGCGGGAAACCGCTCAACGCTTGAACGGAGCAGTCGTGGGGTGGGGAAGCGGGCCGTCCCGCCGTGTGGGTGGTGGGACGGTCCGCGGGTCTTCCGGGGTGGTCAGGCCTTGAGGGTGCGGAGGAAGGCCGACCAGGTGGTGCTGGTGAAGATCAGGGTTCCGCCGTCGCGGTCCTTGGTGTCGCGGACGCCGGTGCTGCCGGAAGTCAGGGCTACTTCAACACATTCGTTCTGCGAATTGCTATAGCTGCTCTTGAACCAGGTGGCACCGATGAGGTTTCGCTCGGGCATGCCTGCCTCTCGTTCAACGGGAGTTCGACGTGTCGGGGGTGCGGGCCGTCCGTCCTTCCGGGGGGCGAGCGGCCCGCGTCGCCCGGAGGTCAGTCCTTCAGCGTGCTGAGGAAGGTCGACCAGGTGGTGCTGGTGAAGGTGAGGGTTCCGCCGTCGCGGTCCTTGGTGTCGCGGACCCCGGCACCGCCCGGGACTAAGGCGACCTCGACGCATTCGTTCTGCGTCTTGCTGTAGCTGCTCTTGAACCAGGCGGCACCGGACAGGTCGTGAGCGATCATGGTGGGGCCTCTCGTCGGCTACGAGTACTGCTTGCCCACCGATCGTATGAGATCTTGAGACTCCCTCGGGCCGAGCGCGGCGGCCTGGAGATGGCTCCACAACCGGTCGTACTGCGAGACCGCATCCTTGGCGTCGAGGTATCGAGCATCGTCGAAGCACTCGACGTAGACGAACTCCAGGGACGACGAGATCCCTGATGCGGGAATCTGGAGCATGGTGAAGTCGTACGAGATCCCGCCCACGGGCGTTGCCGCTTCGAACGGCATGACCTGAAGATCCACGTTCGGTTGCATCGCGATCTTCACCAAGTGTTCCAGCTGATCCCGCATGACGGCGGCAGAACCGATCTGTCGTCTGATGCAGGACTCGGACAGGATGAACGCCAGGGTGGGCGGCTGAGGCTTGCTCAAGATCGCTTGACGCTCTTGTCGTGCCAAGGTACCTGCGTCGACGCTTTCCTCGTCTTCCCGGATGGACTTCGTGTCCAACGCCCGGATGTAGCCCTCGGTTTGGAGGAGTCCCGGCACGATCTCGGTCTGCGCGTGCCGAATGCTCTCCGCGTCCGTCTCCAGGTCGACGTACATCCGGAACCATTCCGGGAACACCGCCCGGTATCCGGTCCAGCGGCCGCGGGTGCTGCGGGTGCGGGCGAGCTCGAACATCCACTGCATGTCGGCGGGGTCCACGCCGTAGAACTCCAGCAGCAGCTTGAGATCGCCCTTGGTGATGCCGCCCTGGCCGAGTTCCAGCCGGGAGATCTTGCTGTGTGCGCAGTCGAGTTCCTTCGCGGCTTCGTGCTGCTCGAAACCGGCCTTCTGCCGTGCGTGGCGCAGCTCGTTGCCGAGCTGGAGCCGGCGCACCGTCGGTGTCGCCATCCCGCCTCCGTCGTGATCTTCATGGGCCTGATCAGTCTCCCGCGATCAGCAATCACAGCGGAACTACACGATCAGGCGACTAGCTAAACCGCATTTGCGGAAATAGCTTTGCGCCATCGTTGATCGACAAGGGGGTACGGATCTCCTCGACGCAAGGCCCGCTCGTGCTGGTGCTCATGGGCGCCACCGCCGCGGCGCCGTGGGCGGCGCTCGCGCTCGAATCGCGCACCGTCCGCGCGAAGCTCGCCCGCCGCAAGGCCCGGCGCACCCTGCGTGCCGCCGGATTCCGCACCGCAGCGGGAAGAACCGCGTCGATCACCGAACTCCCGGTGGGCCGCGCACCGGCGCGACCGGGCTCGATCGGCAGCGGGGGCGCGTTCCCGGCCGAGGGCGCGGCCGTCCGGGATGTGGCCACCGGCAGGGGTGCGGTCGTCCGGCGGAACTCGGCCATCGGGCGGCGTTCGGCGCTCGGACGCGCCGGCGCGGTCACGCCGCTGTTCTCCTCCACAGTGGACGGAGACGTTCCGGGTGCCCGCACCGTCCCCGCCGTCGCCCCGCCCGAGGACGTCTTCGTCAGCGTCGGCGCCGTCGTCGCGCTCCCCGACGAACCACCGGGACTCGCCGCGTGAGCCACGAACACCAGCCCGAACGCCACTTCTGGCTGCCCGTCCCGGATTCCGGCGACCTCGTGCGGCACGCGTTCCGCGGCAGGCGCTGGGAGAACCAGCCCGCCGAGGACTCGGTGTGCGGACGGCGGCTCGCGATGGCCCAGCCCTGCGAACTCGACTGGTGCCGCGCGCCCACCTGCCCCGACTGCAACGACACCCTGAAGAACGAGCGGCCCTGACCGCTCCCGCGAGACTCCCGGGGCGAGGTTCCCCTCTCCGACCCCTCGTCCCGGGAAGCCCGGCCGGTGCGGCGACCTCCCCGACAGCCCACCGGCCGGGCCCCCAGGTGAATGGCCCTTCCGCCCAGTCCTGGTAGGCGAATGGGTCACTCACCTGGCCGGGTCTCCGCGAATGCCCGACTCGCCCAGTCCCGGCGAGTGGGTCACTCACCTGGCGGGCCGCCGGGGACGCGAGGGCCCTTCGCGGTGGGGATTTTGCCGGAGCGGCAAGGTTCCGTGCGGATGACGCACTCCCGCGGTGAGACTGGCGCTCACCGACGAAAGGGCACCGATGAGCAGCACCGAAGCGCACGCGTTCTGGGACGACGTGCACGCCGCGCGACCCGAGCAGCGGCAGCCGACGCCGAACCTCCGGCTCACCGAGATCGTCCCCGGGCAGGCACCCGGCGATGCGCTGGAACTCGGTTGCGGCGGGGGCGGCGACGCGCTGTGGCTCGCCGAGCAGGGCTGGCGGGTCACCGCCGTGGACATCTCGGCCGTCGCCGCCGACCGGCTCACCGCGCTGGCGAACGCGCGCGGGCTCGGCGACCGGATCACCGCCGCTCGGCACGACCTCGGCGCCGGATTGCCTGCGGGCGAGTTCGACCTGGTCTGCGCGCACTACCTGCACACCCCGTTCGATCTCGACCGGGCGAGCGTGCTGCGCGCCGCCGCGCACGCGCTGCGCCCCGGCGGGCGGCTGGTGGTCGTCGACCACGGATCGATCGCGCCGTGGTCCTGGGACCAGAACCCGGACCTGCGCCACCCGCCGCCGCAGGAGGTCGCCGCCGATCTCGCCCTCGACCCGCGGACCTGGGCGGTCGAGCGCGCCGACTCGCCGCGGCGCACCGCCACCGGGCCGGACGGCAGCACCGCCGAACTCACCGACCACGTGCTGGTCATCCGCCGCGCCGACGGCTGAACCGGGCAGGGGGCACCCATGTCGGGGGGCGTCCTCGCGAGGGAACCGCGGAGAACCCGCGGGTGGTCGGGTTGATCGGGTGGTCGTCGGCTCAGCGGTTCCGCCGCTGACGAGGCGCGGACACGACCCGCGGCTCAACTTCCACGACGGGCGGCGAGCGCGGAGCAGCGCACTGGGCCGAACGCGGCGGAACCGATCCGCCGCACAGCCCCGTGCGCTGCTCTTTTCGTGTCATGACGGGGAAAAGTGGTGATCTCCGCAGCCCGCCCCGGAACAGTGAGCGCCGCGCTCCCGCGAGCACCGAGCGGGAGCACCGGATCTCGCCGACGCCGCCCGGAGATCCAGCGAGCGGCACACCGAGGGGTGCTCATGTTCCGACCCGGCAGGGCGCTGCCCGCACTCGCGGCAGCCGGACTGCTCGCCGCCACCGCGTGCGGCGACGTCGACGTTCCACCGCGCGAGCGGGACGGACTGCTGCTGCGGATCCGCACCGAACCGCCCGGACCCGGCAGCACGTCCGTCCCCGACTACAGCCTCTACGGCGACGGCACCGTGATCACACCGGGCGAACCGGTCGGATCGCTGCGCCCCTTCGCGGTCACCCGCCTCCGCGACACCGAGGTGGACCAGCGGTACCGGGCCGCGCACGAAGCGGGCCTCGCCGCCGACGAGACGCACGGCGACGCCGCCGTCCCCGGCGCCACCAGCATCCGCGTCGACCTCCGCTCCGGCGGCGAGGAACACCGCACCGAACTGGTCTTCACCGACCGGCCCGCCGGGCCACCGGAGCTCGTCGACTTCGTGCAGCGGCTCCGCACCGCGCCGCCCGCCGGCGCCGAACCGGCCGCGGACCGGATGGCCGTCATCGCCCACGACGCCGACAGCGCGCCGGGCGGGCGACCGTGGCCGTTCCCGTCCCCGGTGGCCGGATCGCGGGTGCCCGGCGGTCGCTGCACCGTGCTCACCGGTGGCGACGCGGCCACCGCCGCGACCTGGGCGCGCGAGACCGATCCCGGCACGCGGTGGGGGAGCGGCGGCGTCGGCTTCCGGCTGGTGTTCCGGCCGCTGCTGCCCGACGAAACCGGCTGCGCCGACCTCGACCCGCGCTGACCCGAACGCGGACGCGCCCTCCGTCCGGTGTGGACGGAGGGCGCGCGGTCACCGGATCAGCGCCAGTGGCGCAAGGCGTCCTGCAGGATCCGCGGCTGCTCCGGGCGCTCCGGGGCGATCGTCTCCGCACCCTCCGGCGTCGGCTGCGGCAGCGGTTCGCAGGTGACGTCCGGGCCCGCGCCGGGCTTGCGCTCCGGGAGCGCACCGGTGGTCAGGTACTCGGCGATGCGGTCGTCCACGCAGGCGTTGCCGGACAGCGAACCCGAATGCGTCGTGCCACCCGGCAGGCTGATCAAGCTCGCGCCGGGGAAGCGCTTCCGGGCCTCCAGCGCGCCGGGGAACGGGGTCGCCGCGTCCAGTTCCTCGCTGATCAGCAGCGCGCTGTCGACCTCCCCGCCGTCCACGTCCACCGGCTTCCCGGCGGGCGCGGGCCAGTTCCGGCAGGAGGCGTTGTACCAGGCGTTCGCCCAGGTCTCGAACGGCGCCTGCGCGTGCGTCACCCAGTTGTCCGCGCGCCAGCGGCCCCACTCCCGCGGCCACTGCACGTCGGTGCACTGCACCGCGTTGTACACCGCGAAACCGTTGTCGTCGCCGGGAGTGTTGCTCGCGTCGTAGATGTCCACCAGCGGCTGCCATTCGCCGCGGTGGACCCAGCCCGCGAACGCCTTCGCCCGCTTGTCCCAGCCGGTCTGCCCGTAGCCCGCCGCCAGGAACAGGTCCGTCCACTCCGAGGAACCGATCTCCCCGCCCGCGGGCTGCGCCTCCAGCTTCGCGCGCTGCTCGTAGAACAGCCGCTCCACCTGATCACCCGTGGTGCCCAGGTGGTACACCGAGTCGTAGCGGGCCACCCAGTCGAAGAAGATGCCGATGTTGCGGTCGAACGCCACGTCCTGGTTCAGGTTCGCCCGGTACCAGACGTCCTCCGCGTTCACCACGCCGTCCAGCACCACGCGGCGCAACCGCTCCGGGTGCAGCGTGCCGTACACCTGCGCCAGGTAGGTGCCGTAGGAGAAGCCGTAGTAGTTCAGCCGCTCCTGGCCGAGCGCCTTGCGGATGCTCTCCATGTCCTCGACGGAATCCGTCGTGCGCATGTGGTCCAGCAGCTCGCCGCCGGTGTTCCCGCACGCCGCCGCGTAACCGTCGGTGCGGGACAACCACTCCCGCTCCTTCTCCGGCGTCGTCGGCAGGTAGTCCGGCCGGTTGTGCGCGAAGTAGTCCGGGTCGCAGGACAGCGCCGGAACGCTCGACCCGACCCCGCGCGGATCGAAACCGACCCAGTCGTAGGCCGCGCCCGCCCCGTGCGGCACCGACTCGCCCAAGCCCGCCAGGTACAGGCCGGAACCACCGGGCCCGCCCGGGTTCAGCAGCATCACGCCCTGGTACTGGTCCTCGGGCACGGTGTGCTTCACCCGGGACACCGCCAGCGAGATGTGCTCCCCGCCGGGATTCGCGTAATCCAGCGGAACGTCGAGCATCCCGCATTCCGCGCCGGCCTCCTGCAAGGACTCGTCCTCGCACGGTCCCCAGGAAACGGGTGCGGGTTCGAAAGGGGGATTCGGTGCGGCGGAAGCCGCCGGTGCGCACAGCAGGCTCGCGGCCAGCAGGCCGGTCACCGCGGTCGCGGTCGCTGATTTCTGCACTTCGGTCCTCGATGTCCGTTTCCGGCGTCCGCTGCGGATCGCCGATCGGGCCAGTCTGCTCAGCGGACTCGCATTCCACCAGCGGTTTCCCGTATCCGCACGACTGCGTCCATTCCCAGTTGAACGGAATTCGGTGGGGAAGGGCTCACGGCCGCCAGGGGCTGCGCTGGTCGGTGATCGGGCGGGTGGGGTCCTCGTGGCTCGGGACGTCCGGCTCGTCCGCGCGCAGCGGGACCAGGCCCGCGGTGATCGCGCGCATGATGCGGTCGCGGGCGCGGCGGGCGTCACCGGGCCGGTTCGCGGACAGGTCGCTCAGGTCCACCGGGTCGCCGAAGTGCACCCGCAGCACCGGGCGCCGCCGGATCGCCGCGAACCAGGAGGACAGCAGCACCCGCACGTCCCGGAAGCCCTCGATGCGCAGCATCCCGTAGCACATCGCCTCGTGCGCACCCCACTGGCTGACCGGGATCACCGGTGCCGTCGAAGCCAGCGCCATCCGCGCCACACCGGTCTTGCCGCGCTCCGGCCACAGACCGGGCTCCAGGCTCAACCGGCCCTCCGGGTACACCAGCACCGGCCGCGGGTCCTCCTCCAAGGAGCGCACCACGTCGTCCAGCGCCTCCGCCGCGTTCGCCTTGCCGCGGTTCGCGCGGAGGTGCCCGCAGCGCCGCAGCACCGGACCCAGCACCGGCGCGTCGAACAGGCCGCCCGTCGCCAGGAACCGCAGCGCCAGCCGCCTGCGCCCGCACGCCGCCATCAGCACCAGCGCGTCGATGTTGCCGATGTGGTTCGCCGCCAGCAGCAGCGGCCCGCCGCGCAGCTCGTCCGGCACGTCGCCCGTGACCCGCAGACGACCCGTCAGCAGGATCAGCGCCCGGTCGATCCGCAGCAGCACCCGCCACAGCAGCGGTGCCTGCGCGAACGAGCGCGCCCGGGACCGCGGGGACGCGCGCGGGGCACGAGGACTCGGCTCCAGAGGGCCAACGGGCTGGGCGACCATGACGACAGAGGATCGCACAAGCACCACCGGCACGAGCGCGGGACGTGAACATCCGAGGCAGATCGCCCGCGTGACCCCTGTGCCGCTTGTGACGCGAGGGGCACCGTCGAGATAACGTGAGACCCATGGCGGGCCGGACCACGAGCGGTGCCCAGCGCAAGAACCAGTCACAACAAGGTTCGAGGAGCCGGGCCCAGAGCTCACGACGAAGCTCAAGCGGCACCACGGGTGCGAAGAGCCGCAAGACCACCTCCGGCGGGGGCGGGCGCGGCTCCACCCACGCGCCGCGCCGCACCCCGGCGAAGAAGAGCACCCAGCCCCGGGTCGGCGGTGTGCTCAGCCGCGCCAAGGACATCGATCCGGCGCACGGCCGGACCGGGCTCGCGATCATCGCGCTCGCCGCCGCCGTCATCACCGCCGCCGGGATCTGGTGGCACGCGGGCGGACCCGTCGGGCAGTGGCTCGACTGGGGGCTGCGCTTCGTCATCGGTGACGCCGTGCTGGTGCTCCCGGTCGTCGTCGCCGGTGTCGCGGTGTTCTTCGCGAGCACCGACCACAACCCGGAGGCGCGGCCGCGCGTCGTGCTCGGGTCCGTGCTGCTCGGCTGGAGCGCGCTCGGCGTGCTGCACATCGCCGAAGGCGCGCCCGGCGACTGGCTGGTCTGGCCGGAGGCCGGGGGCGTGCTCGGGTTCCTCGCGGGCGGGCCGCTCGCGCAGGGCCTCACCGGCTGGGTCGCGGTGCCCGTGCTGGTGCTCGTCGGCCTGTTCGGGCTGATGCTGCTCACCGACACCACGCTCGCCACCGTCCGCACCAAGCTGCTCGGCAGGCCCGTCGAGGACGGCGAACCGCTCAGCGAAGAGGTCCAGCCGGAGACGGTGAAGCTGCGCCGCCCCTCCCGCCGCCGCCAGAGCTCCACGCCCGTCGACGACGAGGACACCGCCGCCGCCCCGAAGAAGGGCAAGGGCGGGACGAAGAAGATGGAGCAGCTGTCCCTCGACGACGTGCCCGAGGAAGCGCCCACGAAACCGCGCGGCAAGAAGGCCGCCGAAGTCCCCGCCGCCGCCGAAGCACCCGAAGAGCCGCCCGCCGACAACGGCAAGCTCACCATCAGCCGCGCCGTCGAAGGCGACTACAAGCTGCCGCCGCTGGACGCGCTCACCGGCGGCGACGCGCCCAAGACCCGCAGCAAGGCCAACGACTCCATGATCGAGGCCATCACCGCGGTCCTGGAGCAGTTCAACATCGACGCGCAGGTCACCGGCTTCGTCCGCGGGCCCACCGTCACCCGCTACGAGGTCGAGCTCGGGCCCGGCGTGAAGGTCGAGAAGATCACCGCGCTGACCAAGAACATCGCCTACGCCGCCGCCACCGACAACGTGCGGCTGCTCGCGCCCATCCCCGGCAAGTCCGCCGTCGGCATCGAGGTGCCCAACAGCGACCGGGAGATGGTGCGGCTCGGCGACGTGCTGCGCTCCACCACCGCCTCCGGCGACCAGCACCCGCTGGTGATGGGCCTCGGCAAGGACATCGAAGGCCACATGGTCACCGCGAACCTGGCCAAGATGCCGCACCTGCTGTGCGCGGGCTCCACCGGCTCCGGCAAGTCCAGCTTCGTCAACTCGATGCTGGTGTCGCTGCTGGCGCGGGCCACGCCGCAAGAGGTCCGGATGATCCTCATCGACCCGAAGATGGTCGAGCTCACCCCCTACGAGGGCATCCCGCACCTGATCACGCCCATCATCACCCAGCCGAAGAAGGCCGCGGCCGCGCTCGGCTGGCTGGTGGACGAGATGGAACAGCGCTACCAGGACATGCAGGCCAACCGGGTGCGCCACATCGACGATTTCAACGCGAAGGTCCGCTCCGGCGACATCACCGCCCCGCCCGGCAGCGAACGCGAATACCGGCCGTACCCGTACATCCTCGCCATCGTCGACGAGCTCGCCGACCTGATGATGACCGCGCCGCGCGACGTGGAGGACGCGATCGTGCGGATCACGCAGAAGGCGCGCGCCGCGGGCATCCACCTGGTGCTGGCCACCCAGCGGCCCTCGGTGGACGTCGTCACCGGCCTGATCAAGACGAACGTGCCCTCGCGGCTCGCGTTCGCCACGTCCTCGCTCACCGACTCGCGGGTCATCCTCGACCAGCCCGGCGCGGAGAAGCTGATCGGCATGGGCGACGCGCTGTACCTGCCGATGGGCGCCGGACGGCCGCAGCGCGTGCAGGGCTCCTTCGTCAGCGACGAGGAGATCCACCGCGTCGTCTCCTACACCAAGGAGCAGGCCGAACCGGACTACACCGACGGCGTCACCGCCGCGAAGCCGGGCGAGCAGAAGGAGGTCGACTCCGACATCGGCGACGACCTCGACGTGCTGCTGCAGGCGACGGAACTCGTCGTCACCAGCCAGTTCGGGTCCACCTCCATGCTGCAGCGCAAGCTGCGCGTCGGGTTCGCCAAGGCCGGGCGGCTCATGGACCTGCTCGAATCGCGCAACGTCGTCGGGCCGTCCGAGGGGTCGAAGGCGCGCGACGTGCTCGTGAAACCCGACGAACTCGAAAACGCGCTGTACTCGATTCGTGGCGGACCGCCACCGGATTCCGAGGAGTGAGCGACGGGCCCCCCCCCATTACGGGGGGGGCGGGGGGGGGGCCCGGGGGTTGTTCGCTCCCCCAATTTGGCCCCCGGGGGGTTTGCACGCCCCCCCACCCCCCGGGGGGGGGGGGGAGG
>NZ_JAIUKC010000101.1:0-10960 GCF_020177435.1 Saccharopolyspora sp. 7B
CGGGCCCCGGGCGCGCGGGGGGCGGCCCCCCCCCCCCCCCCCCAAACCGCCGCTTCCCGCCTTGGGGGCCGCCCCCCCCCGCCCCCCGGCGGGGGCCCCCCCGCCCCCCCCCACCCCGGGGGGGGCCGTCGTCGTTCCAGCGGTGATCTTCCTCTCCGAAATGGTCCCGACGTGTGCTTTTCACCGGCACGACACCGCCGTTCAGGGGAGTGGTGGAAATGTGCCAACGGGGTTCACGTCGTGATCACCGTCGGATATGTTCTGCGCCGCTCCTCGATCGAAGGGTTCGCGATGAACGGCAAGAAAGCACGAGCCGGTGCCGCCACCGCGCTGTCGGTGCTGCTGCTCGCCGGCTGGTACCAGGCGAACGCCTGGGCAGACCCGCCGGCCACCGACCCGGTGCCGATGGACGTCTCGAAGGGCGAGATGTTCCGGCAGGGCGGCAGCAGCTACCCGCGGCTGGTCCGGCTGGAGAACGGCGGCTTGGCGAACGGCCGCGTCCTGGCCAGCATGACGACCTACGTGGACAACGCCGGACGTGCGGTGATCTACGAGAGCACCGATGACGGGAAGTCCTTCCAGCCCGTCGGCGAGATCCGCGACCCGGCGGGCGAGAACGCCAAGGGCATGTGCTGCTCGACCCTCTACGAGCTGCCCCGCCAGGTCGGGGACATGCCCGCGGGAACCCTGCTGTGGGCGGGCACCGCGGGCGTCGGCGACGACGAGGAGAACCGCACCAGCAGCGTCCGGCTGTGGCGCAGCGACGACCACGGCCGGAACTGGACCTTCATGTCCGACGTCGTGGCGAAACCGCCGGGTCCGGGAATCTGGGAACCGGAGTTCACCGTCTCCGCGGAAGGCGATCTGGTCGCCTTCTACTCGGACGACATGGACCCGGCGCACGATCAGAAAATGGTGCAGGTCCGGTCGAAGGACGGCATCACCTGGACCGATGAACGCGATGCGATCAAGCAGGACGAATTCCGGGTCCGGCCGGGCATGGCGGGCGTTCGGCAATTGCCGGACGGCACGTACGTGATGACCTACGAGATGTGCAACTTCGACCCGGTGCACACCTGCACGGTGTGGATGCGGACCTCGCCGGACGGCTGGGACTGGGGCGACCCCTACGACCCCGGCACCGAGATCGTCTCGGACACGGGTGGGCAGCCGCTCGGCACGCCGACGATCACCTGGGCGCCGGGCGACGACCCGAACGGCAGGCTCGTCCTCGCCTACCAGATGCTCGGCGGGGACGAAGGCGGCTGGGCGCCCGGCAACGGCCGCACCCTGATGGTCAACGACCACCCGTCCGACCTGTCCACCGGCTGGCGCGAGATCGACGCCCCGGTGCACATCGACCACAACCAGGGCAGCACCTGCCGCGGGTTCAGCCCGTCCGTCCTCCCCACCGAGGATGGGAAGTCGCTGATCCACGTCGTCACGGACTTCGAGAAGTACATCGGCGGGCCGTGCGAGGCGTTCTTCGGCACCGGCCCCATCGACGGCGACGGCGACGCGGCGACCGCGGACACCGGCCGCACCCCGCTCGACCCGCGCCCCGGGCGCTGAGTTCTCCGGTATCCGCGCCTGTTGCGTGGTGCGCGCGTGGCGGAACCTCAGCGGTTCCCCCGCTGCGGGATCGTTTTCACCGGTGGCTCCGCCACAGGCGAAAACGCTGTCCTCGCGAGGGAACCGCTGAGAACCCGCGGGTGGTCCGGCTGCTTTGGTGGTCGCTGTTCAGCGGCTTCGCCGCTGACAGGAGAACGACACTCCCGCAGCGCAGGGGCGAGGGGCGGCGCGTCCACCCGGAACACTGCTGCGATCAGGTGCGCAGCGTCGCGTGGGACTCGGTCAGCTCGGCCAGCGAGGTGACGCCGAGCAGCCGCATCGTGCGCTCCACCTCGGTGCGCAGGATGTCCACCGCGCGCTGCGCGCCGCGCTCCCCGCCGGCCATCAAGCCGTACAGGTAGGCCCGCCCCACCAGGCAGGAGTCCGCGCCGCGCGCCACCGCGGCGACCACGTCCGCGCCGCTGAGGATCCCGGTGTCCAGCAGGATCTCCGCGCGGTCCCCGACGGCCTCCCGCACCCGCGGCAGCAGCTCCAGCATCGTCGGCGCCCGGTCCAGCTGGCGGCCGCCGTGGTTGGACAGCACCACCGCGTCCGCGCCCAGCTCCACGACCTTCGCCGCGTCGGCCGCGTTCTGCAGGCCCTTGATGACCAGCGGTCCGTCCCACGCCTCCCGCAGCCACTCGACGTCCGCGAAGCTCAACGAGGGGTCGAACATCTCGTTGATCAGCTCGGCGACGGTGCCCTCCCAGCGGTGGAAGGAGGCGAACGACAGCGGTTCGGTGGTGAGCAGGTTGAGCCACCACGCCGGGTGCAGCGCCCCGTCCGCGATCGTCTTCACCGTCAGCGACGGCGGGATCGTCAACCCGTTGCGCACGTCCCGCAGCCGCGCGCCCGCCACCGCGGTGTCCACGGTGAGCATCAGCGCCTCGTACCCGGCGGCCTGCGCGCGCTGCACCAGGTCGCGGCTGGCCGCGCGGTCCCGCCACACGTACAGCTGGAACCACTTGCGGGCGCGCGGCGCGGCGGCGGCGAGGTCCTCGACGGAGGTGGTGCCCATCGTCGACAGGGCGTACGGGATGCCCGCGCGCTCGGCGACCCGCGCCACCGCGGGCTCGCCCTCGTGGTTCATCATCCGGGTGAAACCGGTCGGGGCCAGCGAGAACGGCAGCGCGGAGTGCTCGCCCAGCACCGTCGTGCTCGTGTCCACCGTGGACACGTCGCGGAGCACGGAGGGGTGGAACTCGACGTCGTGGAACGCGCGCCGGGCCCGCCGCAGGCTCGTCTCGCTCTCGGCGGCGCCGTCGGTGTAGTCGAAGACCGCGCGCGGGGTGCGGCGGCGCGCGATGGCGCGCAGGTCCGCGATGGTGTGCGCGTTCGACAGCCGCCGCTCGGTGGGGTTCAGCTTCGGCGGCTCCACCCGCAGCAGCGGGCGCAGCTCGGACCAGCGGGGGATCTGCCGCCGCACCATCGGGCACCGTCCTTCCACGTCGTCGTGATCGACGTGGCCGACCCTATCCGGCGGCAGCGCCCGGAGGCACCGCCGAAGACGAGCGGGGGGGGCCACCTGGTGACCGCGCCCGCTCCTCGCCCGGGCCTCGATCAGCACCGCCGATCGAACCTCGATCAGCACCGCCGATCGAACCTCGATCAGCTTGCCGACCAGTCCCCGGGCCACCCGCCGATCAGGCCTGGAACAGCACCCGCTCGCCGCTGCGCGTCTTCGCCTCGAAGCCGATGACGCGCCCGGAGTCGGCCTGCACCGGGGTGATCTCGGCCTGCTCGACCGCGTCCGCGGTGGAGGTGCCCGCGCCGCCGAACTGGCGCACCGCCGCGTAGTAGACGTTCGCGGCCGCCTTGCACAGCCCGTCGTCGGCGCAGACCGAGTACATGTCCGCCTTGAAGTTGTCGTCGACGCGCAGCCGGCCGTCGTCGGTGAACCGGCCCTGCGCCTTGTAGTTGCGGTAGCCGAAGTCGTGCCGGTCGCAGCTGGTGGAGAAGTCGAAGCCCAGCGGCTCGTCCGGCGAGTAGGAACAGCTGTCCGAGGACCAGTCCAGCTGGTCGGCGTGCGGCTGCTCGGACCGCAGGTCGACGAAGTCGTCCAGCGAGGTCTCGAACAGGTACTGGTCGGTGATCTGCCGCAGCTCGCCGTCGGACAGGTCCGCGTGCGCGGTACCTGCGGACAGCAGCAGCACGGCGCCCGCGGCAGCGGAAGCGACGAGGCCGCGGCGGATTCGTGCGGAACGGAACACGAGGTCTCCTCGGGTCAGGGTGGGGCCTGCACAGATCACCCAGTGTTATAGCGGTTGCACGCGGTGCGCGCGGGACTGATCGGGTTTTCAGCAGGTGAACCGGGGATGTCGCGACGGCCGGAGCAGCCCGGCCGGCGCGGCTAGGCTGGTGATCACCACGAGCGGAGGGGGACCGGTGCGGCTCAGCACGACGGTGTTCGGCGACGGCCCGCGCGAGGTCGGCCTGGTGCACGGGCTCGGCCAGTCCGGGGCGCTGTGGGAGGACTTCGCCGCGCCGCTGGCGGCGAGCGGGCACACGGTGATCGCGGTGGACCTGCGCGGCCACGGCGACAGCCCGCGGGGTTCCTCCTACCTGGTCGACGACTTCGCCGCGGACCTGGTCGACACGTTGCCCACCGGGCTGGACGTGCTGGCCTGCCACTCGCTGGGCGGGGCGATCGTGCCGCGCGCGATCGGCCGGCTCGCGCCGAAGCACGCGCTGTACCTGGATCCCGGGTTCCGGCTGGCGCTGCCGACGAGCGGGCTCCGGGCGCGGCTGTTCTGGGCGGCGCCGCTGGTCGGCCTGCTGATCAGCGCGCTGGGCCGCCGCGACCAGCGGCGCCGCGCGGAGGCCGCGCACACCCCGCGCACCCGGGAGCTCACCGCGCGGGCGAAGCGGGGCTTCGACCGGAGCATGATCAGCGCGGTGTACCGGGACATCGCCCACCACCCGTTCCCGGCCGCCGCGCCGGAGGTCCCCAGCACCGTCGTCCTCTCCGGCGAAGGCGAAGCGGTCGTGCCCGCCGACCTCGCCGCCGACCTGGCCCGCCACGGCTGGGACGTCCGCCGCCTGTCCGAACTCACCCACGAGTTCTGGCTGGAGAACGCCGACAGGACCACCGAAGCCGTCGCCGACCTCTTCTGACCCGGGTCCGCCCGATGGTGTCGGCGCGGACACGCCCGTCGAGGTACCTCCGGGCTGTTCTTTGCGGTTAACTTGCACGAGAATGCTCGAAGCTCGACCTCGGAAGGTGTCCCATGCTCCGGAGCTTCCGGCTCGGCAACCACCGCTCGTTCGCGGAGGAGCAGGAGTTGCTGCTGATGCCCGCCTACGACAGGACGCGCGAAGTCCTGCCGGTGGCGGCGATCTACGGGGCCAACGCCTCGGGCAAGTCCAACCTGCTGGACGGGCTGCGGTTCATGCGGTCGGCAGTGGTGGATTCCTTCGGCCACTGGGACGCGGACGGTGACGATGGTGTGCCGAGGCGACCGTTCCGGCTCGACCCCGCGCTACGAGCAGAACCTTCGACCTTCGTCGTCGAGCTGCTCATCGAGTCCGTCCGCTACACCTACGGGTTCGTCCTGGACGACTCCGCCGTGCGCGAGGAGTGGCTCTACTCGTATCCGGAGAACCGGCGCCGGGTGCTCTTCGAACGCGAAGGTCGCGAGGTGAAGTTCGGCTCGACCGTCCGGACGGCGAAGGTCAAGCGCGAGGTGCTGGAGGAGATGACCAGGGAGAACGCCCTGCTGCTCTCCGTGGCAGGGCAGTCCCGGTTCGAGGAGGTCCAGCCGGTTCACCGGTGGTTCGTGCGCACCTTGCGCTTCCGGCGATCCGCGGCGGGCCGCCCGGCGATGTTCGGAGCTCGACGACTCGCCGGATTCCTGGAGCGCGACGACGCGTCGAGGGAGCAGGTGTTGAACCTGATCCGAGCGGCGGACCTCGGTATCGCGGATGTCCAGGTGGAGCGACGCGAAGATCGCAGCCTGATCGATTCGTACCTCGGGCGCGCGAAGCGGGCCGAGGAAGCGGGCGAATCCGAGGAAGCGGACCGCTTGAAAGCCCGCATTGCCGAACTGGAGGCTCGCGGCCTGGATGTGGAGATGCTGCTCAAGTTCGCGCACGCGGAAGGCGGCGGCGAGCTGTTCGAGCTCCGAGACGAATCGCAAGGCACGCAGCAGTGGGTCGGGCTGCTGCCGGTAGTCCTGTCCGCGCTCCACGACGGCTCCGCCCTCGTCGTCGACGAGATCGACACCAGCCTGCACCCGTTGCTCACCTCCCGGCTGATCGGACTGTTCCGCGACGAGCGGATCAACACACGCCAGGCCCAGCTGATCCTCACCACCCACGACACGAGCCTGCTCGGCACGATGCTCGACGAGGAGTCCCTCCCACGTGATTCGGTGTGGTTCGTGGAGAAGGACCGCGCCGGGCGGAGCTCGCTCTACGCGCTGTCCGACTTCAAACCGCGCAAGGGCGAGAACCACGAACGGCGCTACCTGCACGGCAGTTACGGCGCGGTCCCGTTCACGGCGGCCGAGCGATTCGCGGAGGCGTTCGGGGTCGACCGGTGACCCGCCGGGAGAACAGGGGCGGTCGTCGTCGGCCCAAGGCGAAGATCAGGCTGGCCGTGTCCAACCCGTGCATCGAGTACTGGCTGCTCCTGCACTTCGAGGAGTACGACGGCGCGTTGCTCGACTACGCGGCGGCCGCGCGCAGGCTCAAGCGCCACGTGTGCCACTACGCGAAGGCGTCGATCGCCTTCGACGACTACCGGGAAGGCCTCGCGGACGCCCGCGCGCGGGCGGAGCGCAGGTGCGAGCACGAGTGCGAGCACCAGCGGAACCCGTCCAGCGGGGTCTGGCGCTTGGTCGACGTGATGGACGGGCGCCCCGGCTGAGCCGGGTCAGCGGGGGAGTTCGAGGAGCATCCGGGTGTTGCCGAGGGTGTTGGGCTTGACGTAGGGCAGGTCGAGGAATTCGGCGACGCCTTCGTCGGCGGAGCGGCGCATCTCGTCGTAGACGTCGGGGGAGACCGGGGCGCCGTCGATCGGGCGGAAGCCGTGGCGGCCGAAGAACGAGGTCTCGAAGGTGAGCACGAAGACCCGGGCCAGCCCGAGCTCGCGCGCCAGGCCGACGAGCCTGCCGACGACCTGGTGGCCGACGCCGCGGCCGCGGGCCAGCGGGTCGACGGCGACGGTGCGGATCTCGGCCAGGTCCTCCCACAGCACGTGCAGCGCCCCGCAGCCCACCAGGCGGGGCGCCCCGGCCTCGCCGGCCAGTTCGGCGACCCAGAACTCCTGGACGTGCTCGTAGAGCGTCACGAGTTCCTTGGCCAGCAGTACCTTGCCCGCGTACGAGTCGACCAGGGCCTTGATCCCCCGGACGTCGTCGACCCGAGCACGCCGAATCGATATCGCCCCAGTCGCATAGTCATGCATGGCGGGAATGCTACCTTTCCCGCGCCACGCGGGTCGACGCTCCGCGACGAACGCAACGCGACCGCACACCGGCCCGCCGCGGGGCGAGGTCATCACCCGGCGTGAACCCGATCCCGGGCCGCCGCCCGCCGGTGCGCTCAGCGGACCTGCGGGCCGCTCGCCGGGCGCGGGCGCAGGGCCGCCGGACCCGGCGGCTAACCTCGGGTCATGCCAGCAGGGTCCACACCGCGCCGAGTGTCCATGGTCACTCTGGGTTGCGCGCGCAACGAAGTCGATTCCGAAGAGCTCGCGGGAACCCTGCACGAGCACGGGTGGGACCTCGTCGACGGCGCCGACTCCGCGGACGTCGTGGTCGTCAACACCTGCGGATTCGTCGAATCCGCGAAGAAGGACTCGGTGGACACGCTGCTGGCCGCCTCCGACACCGGCGCGAAGGTCGTCGCCGTCGGCTGCATGGCCGAGCGCTACGGCCAGGAGCTCGCCGAGCAGATGCCGGAAGCCGACGCCGTGCTCGGCTTCGACCACTACGGGCAGCTCGCCGAACGGCTCGACGACGTGATCGAGGGCAAGCCCCTCGCCTCGCACCAGCCGCGGGACCGCCGCACCATGCTGCCGATCACCCCGGTCGCGCGGCCCGCCGCCGCCACCGAGGTCGCCGTGCCGGGCCACGGCTGGGTGCCTTCCACCCGGGTGAAAAGGCGCAGGCTGGACAACGCGCCGGTCGCCTCGCTCAAGCTCGCCTCCGGCTGCGACCGGCGGTGCACCTTCTGCGCCATCCCCGCCTTCCGCGGTTCCTTCCTGTCCCGCAAGCCCGACGAGATCCTCGGCGAGGCGGCCTGGCTGGCCACCCAGGGCGTGCGGGAGCTGTTCCTGGTCAGCGAGAACTCCACCTCCTACGGCAAGGACCTCGCCGACCCGCGCGCCCTGGAGGCGCTGCTGCCGCGGCTCGCCGGGATCGACGGCATCGACCGGGTGCGGGTGTCCTACCTGCAGCCCGCCGAGACCCGTCCCGGGCTGGTCCGCACCATCGCCACCACGCCCGGCGTCACCCCCTACTTCGACCTGTCCTTCCAGCACGCCAGCGAGACCGTGCTGCGGCGGATGCGGCGCTTCGGCTCCACCGAGTCCTTCCTCGGGCTCATCGAGCAGATCCGGGAGCTCGCGCCCGAAGCGGGCATCCGCAGCAACGTGATCGTCGGGTTCCCCGGCGAGACCGAGGAGGACTACGCGGAACTGCGCGACTTCCTCACCAGGGCCCGGCTGGACGCCGTCGGCGTGTTCGGCTACTCCGACGAGGACGGCACCGAGGCCGAGGGCTTCGACGGCAAGCTCGACGAGGACGTCATCGCCGAACGCGTCACCGAGCTGTCCGCGCTCGTCGACGAGCTCACCGACCAGCGCGCCGAAGACCGCATCGGCGAGCAGGTGCGGGTCCTGGTCGAGCGCGGCGCCGATCACGAGGACGGCTGCGCGGGCCGCGCCGAGCACCAGGGGCCCGAGGTGGACGGCGAATGCCTCGTCGCCGATCCTGGGAACGTCGTCGTCGGCGACGTGCTCCGCTGCGAAGTGGTCGGCAGCGAAGGCGTGGATCTCGTGGTCCGCCCGACCGGCGATGCCGAACGGCAACCGTCCGGGGGGACGACATGAGCGCCGACGGCGCGGCTTCGGGAGCGGGGCCCGACACCCGTCCGGTGCCGCTGCTCAACATCGCCAACGTGCTCACCGTGTCCCGGCTGCTGCTGGTCCCGGTGTTCCTGGTGGCGCTGCTGCGGGAGGACGGCCACCAGCCGCTGTGGCGCTGGGTGGCGCTGGCGGTGTTCCTCGTCGCCGCCATCACCGACCGCATCGACGGCGAGCTCGCCCGCAGGCGCGGCCTCATCACCGACTTCGGCAAGATCGCCGACCCGATCGCGGACAAGGCGCTGACCGGAGCCGCCCTGGTCGGGCTCAGCCTCGTCGGCGACCTGCCGTGGTGGGTCACGCTGTTGATCATCGCACGTGAGCTGTTCGTCACACTGCTGCGGTTCTGGGTGATCCGGCACGGCGTGATCCCGGCCAGCCGCGGCGGCAAGCTCAAGACGCTGCTGCAGGCCATCGCGATCGTCGCCTACCTGCTGCCGCTGGGTGAGCTGATCGACCCGCTGCGCTGGGTCATCATGGGCGCCGCGGTGCTGGTCACGGTCGTGACCGGGCTCGACTACGCGGTGCGGGCCTGGCGGCTGCGCGCAATGGGCAGGCGCACCGGGGGCGCGGGCTCGTGAACGCCGCCGCCGAACTCCTCGGCCTCCTCCGCGACCGCGGGGAGACCGTCGCCACCGCCGAATCGCTCACCGCGGGCCTGCTCGCGGTCACGCTCACCGACGTGCCCGGCGCCAGCGACGTGGTGCGCGGCGGGCTGATCGTCTACGCCACCGACCTCAAGGAACGGCTCGCCGGAGTGGACGCGGAACTGCTGGCCCGCGGCGGTGCCGTGCAGCCCGCCGTCGCCGAACAGCTGGCCACCGGCGCCCGCGAGCGCTGCGCCGCGACCTGGGGTGTCGGCCTCACCGGAGTCGCCGGACCCGATCCGCAGGACGGCGCGGAACCCGGCACCGTGCACCTCGGATTCGCCGGCCCGAACGGGACGAACGTGCTGTCCACCAAGCTCGCCGGTGATCGCGCCGGAGTGCGGGCGGCGGCCGTTCGAGTGGCGTTGGAACACTTCACGACAGTGCTGCGTTGAACGTCCCGGACGTGTCCGCGCGCCCCAGCGCTGCGGAATCGTCGCCGAATCGCGCACGCGTGGTGGCGCCGAGAACGTTCGCCCTCGGCGGATTGGCGGATGATCGCTCTCGCGACGGCGTTGCGATGAGTAACGTAGGGGGCGTTGACGCGTAGCGCACGATGTAAGCGACGAAGGAGGGAGGCGCGCGATGACCGTGTTGTTGCGGGAAGCAGTCGGTGAAAGGCTGCGCCGCGCCCGGACCGCTCAATCTCGTACGCTGCGAGATGTCTCGCGCGCCGCCCGGGTGAGCCTCGGCTACCTCTCGGAAGTGGAGCGGGGACGCAAGGAGGCTTCGAGCGAACTGCTGGCCTCGATCTGCGGTGCATTGGACCTGCCGCTGCCCGAACTGCTCGTCACGGTCGCGGGTGACCTCGACGGGTCGGGCACCGTGCTCACCCCGGCGATGGTCGAACAGCGCGGCGCCGCCGACTTCGACGGTGGCCGCCTGGTGCCGAGCCTGATGGGTGCCGACCTCGCCGACACCGAGCTGTCCGGTGCCGACTTCGCCGACGCCGAAACCGCGGGCGTCGAGGCGCAGCTCTCCAGCGAGGACCTCACCGAGGAGCACCGCCTGCAGCCGGTGCTCAGCCAGCGGATCAGCGCACCGGTGCGCAGTTCCGGTGGCGTGGTCGTCGCCGCCTGACATCCGTGGTCGCGCGGGGTGGTGCACCCCACCGCCCCGCGCGCGGCGGAACCTCCTCGCGCCCTCGTGCGTTGATCGGGTGGACCGCGTGGAACCGCGGCCGCGACCCGGGCGCGGGCCCGGTCGGCGGTGCTGGTTCGATCATGGCGTGACCGCTCGGGGGTCACCGGGGGAAAATCCCGGAGATCTTCGCATCCTGGTGGAACCGGACACCGTGCCCTGACACGATGGGTTCGGCGGCACCATGAGAATGGGACACGACACGGCTGGAACCGGCACGCGCCGGACCTCGGGCATCGGGTCGAGGTCCGCGGTCGCGACACGCGCACGGGCAGCACCGGCAGGAGAGAAGGCAGGCGGAGGAGATGGCCAATCCGTTCGTGAAGTTCTGGAAGTACCTGATGGCGTCGGTGTGGGGGCAGATAAACCCCCACCCCCCCCCCCCCCGCGCGGCGCCCCCCCCCCGCCCCGGCGGGGGGGGGGGGCCCCCGGGGGGCCCCGGTGTGGGGCCGCGTGGTTGTGGCCCATGTGGGGC
>NZ_JAIUKC010000102.1:0-11526 GCF_020177435.1 Saccharopolyspora sp. 7B
CCCCGCCCGCCCCCCCTCTCGCGCTTTCCCCTCCCCTGGCCGTCTTGCCCGCTCTGGTGTGTTCCGTTCCGCGTAGCGCTCCGGCCCCGCGCCCCCCCCCCCCCCCCCCCCCCCCCCCCGACCCGAAGGTGCAGATCCAGCAGGCCATCGAGGATGCGCAGCGCCAGCACCAGGCACTCTCCCAGCAGGCGGCCTCGGTGATCGGCAACCAGCGGCAGCTGGAGATGAAGCTCAACCGGCAGCTCGGCGAAGTCGAGAAGCTGCAGTCCTCGGCCAGGCAGGCCCTGGTCATGGCCGACCAGGCGCGCGCCGAAGGCGACCCCGCCAAGGCGCAGAAGTACGAGGAGACCGCCACGCAGCTGGCCAGCCAGCTGGTCACCGCCGAACAGGGCGTGGAAGACCTCAAGACGCTGCACGACCAGTCCCTGCAGGCGGCCGAGCAGGCCAAGCAGGCGGTGGACCGCAACTCCCAGATGCTCCAGCAGAAGATCGCCGAGCGCACCAAGCTGCTCAGCCAGCTGGAGCAGGCCAAGATGCAGGAGCAGGCGTCCAACTCGCTCAAGCAGATGAGCGATCTCGCCGCCCCCGGCAACACGCCCTCGCTGGACGAGGTGCGGGACAAGATCGAGCGGCGCTACACCACCGCGCTCGGCGAGGCGGAGCTGGCACAGAACAGCGTGCAGGGCCGGATGATGGAGGTCCAGCAGGCCTCCCTCGACGCCGCGGGCTCGAACCGGCTGGAGCAGCTGCGCGCCTCCATGGGCGGCGGCCAGCAGCAGGTCACCAGTGGCGAGCAGGCGGGCGGCCAGACCGCGGAACCGGCGACCCGGCCGCAGCAGCAGCAGAACCCGCAGACCGGGCAAGCCTGATCGAGCCGGACGATGCCACCGCGGAAGAACGAGCTCGCGGCATGGGGCGAGGCCGCGCTGCGCGAGCTGCGCGGCCCCGTCGTCGGTGAAGTGCGCCGCAAGCTCGCGCAGTGGCGCGACCCGCGCGCGCGGCTGCTGCGCAAGCGCAAGCGGGCGCGGCAGAACGCCACCGCGGGCACCGTCGGCACCGGGGTGCTCGGCGTCGGCGCGTACGGGGCGTACGCGCCGCACGCGTTCGGCCTCCCCGTCGGCGCGGGCGCGCTGGAGACGATGCTCGACGTCGCCGCGTTCGGCGTCGGCGGAGTCGCCGTCGCCGCCGCGTTCGGCACCGTCGCCGAATGGCGGCGCTACCGGCGGCTGCTCCGGACCCCGTTGCCCGAAGCCGCCCCGGAACCGGTGGAGCTGCCGCCGAACGGCTCGCAGGCCCGGGAACCGATGCGGCTGCTGCGCGACGCCGAGCAGAGCCTGCACCAGGCGTTGACGCAGCTCGGCGGCGGCGGGTTCGAGGAGGCCACCGACGCGCGGGCCACCGCGGACCGCGCCGCGACCGCGCTGCGCGAAGTCGCCTCCCGCCTCCAGGCGGTCGAAGCGGCGTTGCCGCACGTACCCGCCACCGAGCAGGCCGACCTGCGCGCGGACGTGCGGCGGCTGCGCGCCGAACTCGACGAGGGCGTCGAGGGCTACCGCTACCTGGTCGCCGCCGCCGGGCGGGCCGTCGCCGCCAGCGGCGCCCCCGAGCAGCGCCACGCCGTGCAAGACGCCACCGACCGGCTCGCCGGGCTCGCCACCGCGCTGCACGAACTCGGCTGGGGCAGCGGAACCGCCGGATCGGCGGACCAACCTCGCACCTGAGCGGCGAAACCGCAGGTCGCGAACCCGGGTGATGACTCCACGTGGCCCCGGGTGACTTATCTCTTCACCCGGATGACCCCGTTACGGGTTGATTATGTGATGCCGAATAGTAATCTTCCCAGCGTCGCTACGTTACGTGGCGGCGATCCCCGCGGGTGGGGACAGTCGGGGAGGGCGATGTGGCGTTGTGGACCGTGCACGGCAACGGTCGTCAGCTGGTCGACGACGCGGTCGTGGGGTCCGGTGAACGGCTCAGCTGGCCGTTGACCTTCGGGTTCGGGTTCCAGCACCTGATCGCCATGTTCGGCACCACGACCCTCGTCCCGCTGCTCACCGGTTTCCCCGCCTCCACCACGCTGCTGCTGTCCGGCCTCGGCACGCTGCTGTTCCTGCTCGTCACCCGCAACCGGGTGCCCGCGTACCTCGGCGCCTCGGCCGCCTTCGTCGTCCCGATGGGCGCGGCCGTCGACCACGGCGGAGCCACCCCGGGCGCGCTGCTCGGCGCGATCATGATCGTGGGCCTGGTGGTGTTCACCTTCGGGGTCGCGGTCAAAGCGCTCGGCGTGCGGCTGCTCGAATCCGCGATGCCCCCGGTGGTCACCGGGGGCATCGTGCTGATGATCGGGCTCAGCCTCGCGCCGCAGACGGTGAGCTCGTTCAGCGCGCAGCCCGTGCCCGCCGCGATCACCCTCGCCGCCGTCGTGCTCGCCACCGTGCTCAGCCGCGGCATGCTGCGGCGGCTCGCCGTGCTGCTCGGCGTGCTCGCCGGCTGGACCTGCGCCGCGCTGCTCGGCCAGGTCGACCCGGCTCGGCTGGACGCCGTCGCCCGCGCCCCCTGGTTCGGGACGCCGGAGTTCGTCACCCCGCAGATGCACCTGTCCGCGGTGCCGTTCGTGGCGCCCATGGTGCTGGTGGTGCTCGTCGAACTCGTCGGCAACGTGAAGGCCGTCGGGGCGATGAGCGGGCGCAACCTGGACGGCCAGGTCGGGGACGCGCTCATCGGCGGTGGGCTCGCCACGGCGTTCTCCGGAGCGGGCGGCGGTTCGGCGCTCAGCAGCCACGCCCCGAACGTGGGGGTGATGGCCGCGGCCCGCGTGTACTCCACCGCCGCCTGCATGATCGCCGCGGTCGCCGCCGTGGTGCTCGCGTTCTGCCCGAAGTTCGGGGCGCTGCTCGGCACCATCCCGGTCGGCGTGCTCGGCGGCGCGCTGCTCGTCGTCGTGGGCGTGCTCGCGCTCGTGGGGGTGCGGATCTGGAGCGAGGCGGGCGTGGACTTCGCCGATCCGGTGAACCTCGCGGTGCTCGGGACCGCCCTCGTCGCCGGGGTCGGCGACCTGACGCTGTCGCTGGGGGCGCTGCGCTTCACCGGGCTGGTGTGGGGTTCCATCGGCATCGTGCTCGTGTACCCGGTGCTGCGGGGACTCGCCGACGCGGTCTCCGCGCGCCGGGATGCTTAGCGGTGGGGGACGGGTTGGCAGCGGGGGCAGTGGTAGGTGACCCGCTCCGCACCGCCATCGCGGTGGACCGGGCCGCCGCAGCGCAGGCAGGTCCGGCGGCCGTACACCCAGTAGCGGGCATCCCGGCGGAGATCGCCCGTGGTGGACCGCTCCGGGCTCCACGCGTTGCGCAGCAGCAGGTCCCGGCACAACCGCACCGCCCGCTCCGCGTCGACCTCCGCCACCGGGGAGTGCGGGGAGCGGCGCAGCAGGAAGCACACCTCGGTCCGGTAGATGTTGCCGACACCGGCCAGCACCGACTGGTCCAGCAGCGCCGCACCGATCTCGCGGGCCGGGTCCGCGGTGAGCCGCCGCACCGCCTCCGCCGCCGACTCCGGACCCCACTCCGGTGACAGCAGGTCCGGGCCCAGGTGACCGACCAGCGAGTCCTCGTCGGCGGTGCGCACCCAGCGCATCCCGCGCAGGTCGAACCCCACCGCGGTCCGGCCCGGTACCTCCAGCACCGCGCGTGCCCGGTGCGCCGGGCGGCGCCATCGGCCACCCGGCGAGTACAGGTGCCACGCGCCGTCCATGCCCAGGTGGCTGTGCAACGTCCGCTCGCCGGTGAAGCGGATCAGCAGGTGCTTGCCGACCGGGCGCGCCTCGCGCACCACCCGGCCGCGCAGCTCGACCTCGGCCAGGCGCGGATGGCGCAGCTCGCCGCGCACCACCTCGGCCCCCGCCAGCGCCTCGTCGAGGCGCCGGCAGGTCAAGAACACCGTGTCGCCCTCCGGCATCAGGCTCCCGGTCGGGCGTCGCCGTCGAACTCGTCCAGGTCCTGATCGCCCGGGTCGTCGTCGAACGAGTCGTCCGGCAGCGGATCCCGGCGGCGGCCGGCGCGCAACGTGCGGGCCAGCAGCAGGTTGAAGCCCAACGCCACCTCCCGGGCACCCGGCGTCCCCCACTGGTGGATCGGCATGCACGCGCCCTGCGCCTGCTGCACCGCGAGCCGGTCCGGCAGCGCCACCGGCATCACCAGCGGACCGAAGATCTCCCGCAGCTCCTCGATGCGGAACTGGTGCTCGTGCGACCGCGGCCGCACCCGGTTCACCACCACGCCCAGCGGTTGCAGGCGCGGGTTGTTCTCGGCCCGCTCCGCCTGCACCGCCTCGAACGCGCGCTGCACCCCGGACACCGCGAAGATCGTCGGCTCGGTCACCAGCAGCGCCCGGTCCGCCGCGATCAACGCCGAACGCGTCAACCTGCCCAGCGACGGCGGGCAGTCCAGCAGCACCAGCTGGTACGGCAGCTCGCCCTCCGCGATCAACGCGTCCAGCGTCGACAGCGCCTCGGTGAGCTTCGCCAGATCGCCCCCGCCGTCGTGCGGGCCGCCGTTGTGCAGCTCGGCGTCCTCCGACCCGACCAGGACGTCGACCTCCGCGCCCCACCCGCTCGGCGCCACCGCCGCGCGCAGCACCTCCGCCCGCGGATCGGACAGCACGTCGCTGAGACCCAGCCGGGTCTCGTCCGGCTCCAGCGCGGCCGTCGCGTTGCACTGCGGATCCAGGTCCACCACCAGCGTCCGAGCGCCGCGGCGCATGGCCGCCGAAGCGAGCCCGAGCACCACGGTCGTCTTCCCGACACCGCCCTTGAGGCTGAGCACTGCCACCGTTTGCACGCCCGTAGCCTACGGAACCGGACCGATCACGTGTGCTGCTGCGCCCACCGTCCCGCCCCGCCGGTGCGTCGCCCGGTCTGACCCGCCATTACGCTGCTGGCCATGAGATCCGACGCCGTCGACCGGGTGCTGGAAGAAGAGATCACCGAAGCCCGAACGCGCCGGGACGGCCGCCCGCCCCGAGTCCTCGACGTGGGCGGCGGCAGCGGGGTGTGGGCGGTGCCGCTGGCGAGCGCGGGCTGCGAGGTCACCGTCGTCGACCCCAGTCCCAACGCGCTCGCCACCCTGCAGCGCCGCGCCGCCGACGCGGGCGTCGACCGGCTCATCACCGCGCTGCAGGGGGACACCGAGGCGCTGCACGCCTTCGCGCCGCCCGGTGGGGCGGACCTGGTGCTCGGCCACGGCCTGCTCGAATACGTCGACGACGTCGCCGGATCGCTGGCCTCGCTCACCGCGGCCACCGCGCCCGGTGGAGCGGTGTCGGTGCTCGTGTCCAACCGGTACGCCGCGGTCCTCGCCAGCGCTCTCGCCGGGCGGCCGGCCGACGCGCTGCACGTGCTCCGCGACCCGGACGGCCGGTACCGGGGCGGCGGCGACACCGTGCTGCGCCGCTTCGACGGCGACGAGCTCGCCCGGCGGATGCGCGAGGCGGGGCTCGACGTGGAACTGGTCCAGGGGCAGGGGGTCTTCACCGACCTCGTGCCGGGGTCCGTCGCCGAGGGGCAGGGTGCCGACGCGCTCGCCGAACTGGAACGCGCCGCCGCGGCCACGCCACCGCTGCGGGACGTCGCCACCCGGCTGCACGCCGTCGGACGGCTCCGCGGCTGACCCCGAAATCCCACGTCGCACCGGGGGATTGCGCCGATCGGTTGATCCGACGGGATGATGTCGGCAACCTCCGAGGCGCGACCTGACCCCTGCGGGTAGTCGTGACGTCGCCGGAACCGTATCCTCGACGGTGACGCCCCCAAGCGTTCGCCGGGTTCCCACTCCGGAGGCCTGCCCTCCGGGTTCCGGCGCCACTGAGTTACCTGTGCCGGAGGAGGAGCCATGCCACTCTCCGAGCACGAGCAGCGACTGCTCGACCAGATCGAGCGCGCGCTCTACGCCGAGGATCCGAAGTTCGTCTCCACCGTGCGTGGCGGCCGGTTGCACCGACCGTCGCGGCGGCGTCGCCTGCAAGGCATCGCCGTCTTCGTGCTGGGGTTGATCCTGCTGGTGCTCGGCGTGGTGATACCGGTCAAACCGGCCGATATCCCCGTGGTGAGCGTGGTCGGCTTCCTCGTGATGTTCGGCGGAGCAGTTCTGGTGCTGTCCGCGATGCGTGGTGGCAGCCAGGAAGCGGAATCCGAGGGGGAGGGGAGCGCAGGCCCGGCGTCCGGTGGAGACCGGAAGAAGTCCGAGCCGCGAGCGCGCGGTTCCTTCGCCCAGCGGATGGAAGAACGCTTCCGGAAGCGGTTCGAGCAGTAGTCCCGACAGGGACGGCGGAGGCCGGAGATCGTCGACCTCAGGGTCGGCGATCCGTCCTCATCACCTAGCCCGATGGTCCTTCGACCGTCGGGCTGGTTTCGTTTCCGGGGGTGTTCGGGAGCCGTCGCCGGGGCTCGGCTCCGGGGCGAGGCGTCCGCAGCGGGTGGCCGGGAACCGGGCGACCGCCGCGTCCGCTCCGGATATCAACCTGATCACCCGGCGGATCGAGGTTCGGTCGATCAGGTTCCTGGCCTGATCTGGAGTCCTCGATCAGGGTCTCCGCTCGGTCGGGGCAGTGGTCGGTCAGGACTCCGGCCCGATCAGGACTCCGGCCGATCGCGGCGGGCCGCCGGCAACACCGACCGGGGGACCAGGCGGTGCCGCCAGGGGAGCGGTGCACCGTCCCGCAGCGCCGCCAACGCCCGGGGGAGCGCCTCGGCGGGCGCGGCGATCCCGGTGGCCACCGAGTGCCCGGCCGGGGCGTACCACTCGTGCTCCACCGCCGTCACCAGGTCGTCGACCGAGCGCGCCGCGTCCTCCGGCAGCTCCGCCGACTCGACGAGCGCGGTGGCGGTGGAGCGGACCGTGCCCGAGGCGTCCGGGCGGTGTCCGCTGCGGTCGGTGTGCTCGTCGAGCAGCTCGTCCCACGCCGCGCTCGCCGCACCGGCGGCACCCGACCGCACCACGGCGAGCCGCCGCCTGCGGCGGAACTCGCGCAGTCCCAGCGGAGCCGCGCCCAGCGCCAGCACCGCCAGCGGCACCGCACCCACCGCGATCCACGCGCCGGACCCGCCGGGGCGGTCCGCCTCCGGAACGGGCGGCTGCGCCGCGTCGCCGGGAGCGGGGGTCTGCGACGGGGCCGTCGAGGGCTCCGGGGACGGCTGCTGGGATTCGCCGGGCGCCGTGGTCGGGGACGGTGCGGGCGCGGGCGGGCTCAGGTACTCCGGCAGCGCGGTGCGGCCGTCGGTCAGCGGCGTCGGGTCGAACGTCACCCAGCCGTAGCGGGGGAAGAACGCCTCCACCCACGCGTGCGCGTCGTTCGTGGTGATCACGCGCTCGTCGCCGTCCCGGTGGCCGGGGGTGAAGCCCACCGCGACCCGAGCCGGAACGCCCACCGACCGCAGCAGCACGCCCATCGAGGAGGCGTACTGCTCGCAGAAGCCCCGCTTGCCGCGGAACAGGAAGTCCTCCAGCGCGTTCCCGCTCGTCGACGGCGCCGTGCTCAGGTCGTACCGGAACCCGTTGGACCGGTCTGTGAAGAACCGCTGCAGGGCCGCGGCCTTGTCGAAGTCCGTCGGGGCGTCCGCGGTGATCCGGCGGGCCAGGTCCGCGATGCGCGGCGACACCCCGCTCGCGTCCGAGTAGGCCGGGTCGACCGACGCCGGGCCGCTCGCCGCGCGCAGCTGCTGCGGCGACGGGGACGGCAGCGCCACGTCCTCCACGTACGGCCTGCTCTCCTGCCGGACCTGGGTGAACACCACGCCGCTCGTGGGGTCGTAGTTCCACTGCAGGCCCATGCCGGTCACCCCGCGCGGCACCCCGAAGATCGGCAGCCACGGGTCGCGGTAGCCGACCGGGTCGATCCGCACCGTCGCGGACGGGCCCGCCGCCAGCGTCTCGGTGCCGTCCGGCAGCGGCAGCGGGTGCTGCCCGGCGTCCACGCCCGAGGTCAGCTTGCCCAGCTCCCAGCCGCGGCCCGGGTCGAAGTGCTGCAAGGTCATGGCCCGCAGGTAGGTGGGCTGCGGCAACCCGCTCACCCGGAACAGGTCCACCGGGTCGTCCCGGTCCAGCTGCCCGCGCAGCGACGTGAACGGCCGCAAGCCGATGCCGCCGTTCGCCGAGCCGTAGCCGGTGGACGCCCCACCCGGCAGCCGGCCCTCGGTGCCGACCCCGGTGAACACCACCCCGCTCAGCACCGCCAGCACCCCGGCGGCCGCCACCAGCACCACGCCCCGGTGGTCGAACCGAGCCAGCGGCGAGGAGGCCGACGCGGTCTGCCGGTGGCTGCCCGCGCACGCCAGCAGCAGCGCGAAACCCGCCGCACCGGCTGCGAACGTCCACCACGGCAGCATGTTCGGCGCCAGCGAAGCCGGGATCGCCACCACGCACAGCAGCACCAGACCGGCCACCGCGGGCACGCCCGCGGCCACCGCGATCACGTCCACCAGCAGCGCGACCACACCGAGGCCGAGGCACAGCAGCACCTGCAGCGGGGGCTCCGCCGGAACCGGCGGCACGCCCTCCCTGGCCACCTGCATCGCCTGCCCCAGCAGGCCGGACAGCTCGCCGAACGCCGCCGGACCGGGCAGGAACCCGAGCACCGCCTGCCCGGTGAACAGCGCCGAGAGCAGCACCACCAGCGCGCACAGCTGCGCGAGCCCCACCAGCGGCGGCCACCAGCGCAACGTGCGACCCAGCAGGCCGACACCGGCCACCACGGCCACCGCCAGCGCCACCGGCAGCACCCAGCGCGCATCGCTCACGATTCCGGTGAACCCCGTGGACACCGCCAGCGAGGACACCGCGGCGGCCGTCGTGGCCACCGCCGTCGTGCCCGCCGGACGAACCCGGGTGCTCACGACACCACCCCCGGAGCCGCCGAGGCGACCTGGCACAACCGGCCCCACGCGCCCGCCATCGACGAGCGGGGACCGTCGACCACCACCACCGACCAGCCGGACGCGCGCAGCCGGTCCGCGGTGCGCTGCGGGGAGAAGGAACCGTCCGCGGGATCACCCGCCCACGTCCGCACGTCCAGCAGCAGCGCCAGGCTGCGCGCGCGCTCCGGGCGCAGCCGGGACAGCTCCTGCACCCCGGCCGTGCTGGTGGCGCCCAAGATCGCGATCAGCTCCTGCCCGCTGCCCGGGTCCTGCGGGCACACCAGGTCGCGCTGCGCGGACGGCCGCACCGCCGCCAGCGCGTCCAGCATCGCCGCGTCGTCGTGGCCGCCGTCGAACGGGCCGGGACCGCCGCTGAGCGTCGCCGCGTCCTCGGTGACCAGCCGCACCTGCTGGCCGTGCGCGTGCAGGTGCGAGCAGATGCTGGCCGCCGCCGAGACCGCCCACTCCAGGCTCGCCGCCGCTCCCGTGCCGCGGTGCGCCGCGGACCGCCGGTCCAGCAGCACCGTCACGCCGCCGTGCCAGGGCCGCTCCTCGACGCGCACCATCAGCTCGTCCCGCTTGGCGGTGCTCTTCCAGTGCACCCGGCGGATGTCGTCGCCGTGCCGGTACTCCCGCACCATCGTGTCGTCGTCGCCGTGCCCGGCGCGCAGCCGCGTCGAGCCGTCCTCCCCGGTGCCGAGGCCGGAACCGGCGGGCAGCCCGCCCAGCGGCACCACCTTCGGCACCGCGACCAGCCTGCTGCGCCCGGCGAGCTCGTGCTCGAACTCGGTGAGCCCGAACGGGTCGCCGATCCGGGTCCGCAGCGGGCCGATCTGGTGGATGCCGCGCAGCCCCGGGCTCGCCGGGTATTCCAGCACCGCACCCGACCTGGGCACCGACTCCAGCCGGAACCGCGGCCGGCCGCCCAGCGCGTGCGGCACCCCGTCCTCCAAGCGCAGACCGCCCATCGGCACCGCGGATGTCCCCGTCAGGTGCAGGCGCACCGAAGCGTTCCCGCCCACCGGGACCCGGCCCGGCAGCACCTCGCGCCGCGCCCGGATGCCGTGCTTCACCCGGCCCGCCAGCAGCAGCGCCAGCAGCGGCAGCACCACGACGAACGCCGCGATCCGCAGCAGGTCCCGCTCGTCGAGCACCACCGAGCACACCGCCGCGGCCAGGCCCGCCGCCAGCAGGCAGCGACCCCGCACCGTCAGGCCGGACAGCACGCGACTACCGCCGGGGCCCGGAGTCGCCCCGCGGCACCTCGACCCGGCGCAGCAGCGAGCGCACCAGGTCGGAAGCGGAACGCCGGGTCGCGCGGGCCTCGCTGGTCAGCACCAGGCGGTGCGCCAGCACCGGCACCGCCACGTCCTGCACGTCGTCCGGCACCACGTACTCCCGGCCGGACAGCGCGGCCTGCGCGCGGGCCGCGCGCACCAGCTGCAAGGTCGACCGGGGTGAGGCGCCGAGCCGCAGCTCCGGCAGCGTGCGCGTCGCGGTGACCAGCTCGATCACGTAGCGGCGCAGCTCGGTGCTGACGTGCACGTCGCGGACCGCCCGCAGCAGCGCGCGCACCTGGTCGGCGTCGGTGACCGGCCGCAGCTGGTCCATCGGATCGCGGCCCGCGTGCTCGTCGACCATCGCGAGCTCGGCCTGCTGGTCGGGGTAGCCGATGGACACCCGCGCGGTGAACCGGTCGCGCTGCGCCTCCGGCAGCGCGTAGGTGCCTTCCATCTCGATCGGGTTCTGGGTGGCGATGACCATGAACGGCGCGTGCAGCTCGTAGGTCTCTCCGTCGACCGTGACCTGGTCCTCCTCCATGCACTCCAGCAGGGCGGACTGGGTCTTCGGGGAGGCGCGGTTGATCTCGTCGCCGACGACGATGTTCGCGAACACCGGGCCGGGCCGGAACTCGAAGGCCTCCGCCTGCCGGTTGTAGAGCGAGACGCCGGTGATGTCGCTGGGCAGCAGGTCGGGGGTGAACTGGATGCGGTTCACCGTGCAGTCGATGGAGCGGGCGAGGGCCTTCGCCAGCGAGGTCTTGCCGACGCCGGGCACGTCCTCCACCAGGAGGTGGCCTTCGGCGAGCATGGTCACCAGCGCGATCCGGACCACGTCGGGCTTGCCGACGAGGACCTGCTCGACGTTGGCGGCGATGCGCTGCACGGTGCCGTGCAGCGCGGCGATCGTCGCGGGTTCGGACTCCCGCACGTACCCGCCGCTGCCGCGGGAAGCCGCGTCGGCGTGCCCGCCACCGGCGAACGCGGTGCCGGACGTGGGCATGTTGGGCGTCACGAAACCTCCAGGTGTTCGCTGAGCGCCGCGGCGTGCCGCCGTCCGCGTCGACGAGGGCCGCCGACTCCGTCGACCGGTGACGGGGGCTCGGCGATCGCGCGCTCAGGTGCCTCCGCAGTGTGCCAAACCGCAGGCGGCCGCCGTACCGGTGCCGGTGGCCTGGGGCGTTCCCCACGTTCCCCCACCGGAGCCCCCGGACGCCCCCCCCGCGGCCGGGGGGGGGGGGGGGGGGGGGGGGGGGGGGGGGGGGGGGGGGGGGGGGGGGGCCGGGCGCGCCCGCGCCCGGGGGGGGGGGGGCGCGGCCCGGCCCCACACGGCGCGCACCG
>NZ_JAIUKC010000103.1:0-48304 GCF_020177435.1 Saccharopolyspora sp. 7B
CTCGGTGGCGCTGGACCTGGCCGCGCCGGCCGGGACCGAGACGGAGGCGTTCGGCTGGGTCGTGAGGGCGGCGACGCTCCACGCGGCCGCTTCCCGCACCTCCGGCGGCACGTCGGCGTAGACGACCGCCACCACCTCGGCGGCGGTGACCTGCGGGCCGCGGGCGCGGACCACCTCGCGGATCTGGTCGAGCCGCTGCTCGCGGTGCGCCAGGTAGCCGTTCGCCACCTCGACCACGTCGGGCAGGTCCGGGCCGTGGCCGGGCAGCGCGGGCAGTCCGGCGGGCAGCGCCGCCAACGCCCGCAGCGAGGCCAAGTAGGAGCCCAGGTGCCCGTCCGGGTGCGCGACGACGGTGGTGCCGCGCCCCAGGATGGTGTCCCCGGTCAGCACCGCCTCCTGCCCGTCGCGCTCCGCGCGGAAGCACACCGAGTCGCGGGTGTGGCCGGGCGTGGCGAGCACGGTCAGCCGCACCCCGGAGGCCTCGACGACCTCGCCGTCGACCAGCGGGCCCGCGCCCGTGCACAGCTGCGGGTCCAGCGCCCGCACCGGCGCCCCGGCGCGCTCCGCGAGCTCCGCCGCGGACTCGGTGTGGTCGAAGTGGTGGTGCGTGAGCAGGACCAGCGACACCGGACCCTGCGCCAGGATCCGCTCCAGGTGCTCGTCCCCGGGGCCCGGGTCGACCACCACCCGGTCCGGTCCCGAGCCGAGCAGCCAGGTGTTGGTGCCGTCCAAGGTCATCGGTCCCGGGTTCGCGGCCAGCAGCACCGACGCGAACGGCGTCACCTGCCGCAGCAGGCCGTAGGAGGGGTGGGTCACCGGCCTTCCTCCTCGCCGCGGTAGCCGGGATCGCCGGGCAGCACCACGCGCCACGCGCCGTCCCGGTGTTCCAGCTGCGGGAGCACCTTGCCGAGCGGGCGCTGCACGTCCAGGGCCGCGGCGACGCTGCCGCAGGCCCCGACCTCGGACAACGTCACCCAGGTCGGCGGGAGCAGGCCGCAGCGCTGCTGCCGCCAGTCCTCCAGGGCGTCCTCCGGCGTGCTCCAGTACGCGCGGGAGGCCTCCGAGGTGACGCCGTCAGCGCGCTGCCCCTCCGGCATCGCGGCGAGGAAGAAGCGGGTGTCGTACCGGCGCGGCTCCTCCTCCGGGGTCACCCAGTTCGCCCACGGCCGCAGCAGGTCGGCGCGCAGCACCAGGCCCGCGTCGGCGAGGAACCCGGCCAGCGACAGCTCGCGGGACTCCAGCTTCGGCCGCGCGTCCGCGTACGGGCGGGTGTCGTCGACGACCGAGTCCGCGTCGGGACCGGCCAGCAGCACCCCGGATTCCTCGAAGGTCTCGCGGACCGCGGCGCACACCAGCGCCCGCGCGGTGTCCTCGGAGCACTCGAAGCGCTCGGCCCACCACCGCGGCGGCGGTCCGCTCCAGGTCACCGAGGCGTCGGCATCCCTGCGGTCCACGCCGCCGCCGGGGAACACGGTCATGCCACCGGCGAACGGCATGCCCTCGACGCGGCGCTGCAGGAACACCTCCGGCCCGCGGTCGCCGTCGCGCAGCAGCACGACGGTGGCGGCGTCCTTCGGCGTCGCGGGCGGATCGGGCCGTTCGGGCAGGACGAATCCGTCGGGCAGCGTCAGGTCCTCCGGCAAACGCACCATGCCGGTCACCTTAAGCGGAGAAGCGCGCCCGATCACCCCTGTGATCAAGATCAACAAAGGCGGTTTCCCCTGCCACCGGGCCACTTCTCCGGCCCCGAGGTCTGCGCGATGATCCGGACACGGGGACGATGACCGCATGAGCGGAGCACTTCGGGTCGGCATCGTCGGAGCGGGACCGTGGGCGAGGCGCGTGCACGCCCCCGGTGTGCACGCGCACCCCGGGATGCGGCTGGCCGCGGTGTGGTCGCGGCGCCCGGACACCGCGAAAGCGCTCGCCTACCACTACGACGCGGACGTCGCCGACGACTACGAGGCGCTGCTGGACGCCGTGGACGCCGTCGCGTTCGCCGTTCCCCCCGCGGTGCAGGGGGAACTGGCCGTGCAGGCCGCCCGCGAGGGCAAGCACCTCGTGCTGGAGAAACCGCTCGCCGGGGACGTGCCGTCCGCGGAGGCCGTGGCGGCGGCGGTGCGGCAGAGCGGCGTCGCGGCGCTGCTGGTGCTGACCCGCCGGTTCGCCCCCGAGGTCCGCGACTGGCTCACCGGGCTCGGGCACCTCGGCGGCTGGACCGGCGGTTCCGCGCAGTGGATCGCGGGCGGGCTGCTGTCCGGGGACTACGCGGCCACGCCGTGGCGGCAGGAGACCACCGGGGCGCTGCTGGACGCGGGACCGCACGCGCTGGACCTGCTGGACGCCGCGCTCGGCCGGATCACCCGGGTGCACCACGCGCGCCGGGACGAGTCGGACATGTGGCAGCTGGTGCTGGAGCACGCCAGCGGCGCCAGCAGCACCCTCACCCTGTCGCTGCGGGTGCCGGTGCAACCCGCGCTCGTCGAGTTCACCCTCTACGGCAGCAACGGGAAGTCGCAGCTCACCGGCAGGCGCACCGCGGCGCACGAGTGCTACGCACAGCTGCTGGACGAGTTCCTGGCGATGATCCGGTCCGGCCGCACGGCGCACCCGTGCGACGTGCGGCGCGGGCTGCACCTGCAACGCGTGCTGGACGGCGTGCAGCGCGCGGCCGAGCTCTGAACCCGGCCCGGTGCACCCGCGTCGCGGACGCACCGGGCCGGTCAGCGCGGGTTGTCGATGGGCGGGAACCCACCGGTCGCCGAGCCCGGCATCGTGGAGTTCCACGAGTCCTGGCCCTGCGCACCGGACTTGTTGCCGACCGGCTGCGCCTGCTGCTCGCCGGAGGACGCGGGGCCCCCGCGGTCCTGCTCGCGCTGGGCGAGCTCCTCGTGCAGCTTGCGCAGCAGGTTCCGCTCCCGGTCGGTGAGCTTGGCGTCGACCGCGGCGGGGACGCGGGTGTTCTTCCCACCGCCCTGCTGCTGCGGCTGCTCCTGCTGCCGGGCCGGGTCCTGCTGGAGGTCCTCCGGGTTCACCGGGCGCTGGCGCAGCGTCTGCTCCGCGGCGACGGGCGCTTCCTCGCGGTTCGGGCGGGGCTGTTCCGCGACCGGTTCCGGGCGGGGCTGCTGCCGAGCAGGCGGCTTCTCCTCGCGGGCGGGTTCCGGGCGCACCTGCTCGCGGACCGGTTCGGGCCGCGGCGGTTCCGGGCGGACGGGTTCGGGACGTGCCTGGTCGTGGCGTGCCGAGTCGTGGGAGGCGGTCTCAGGAACCGGGGCCTCGGCGCGTCTTCCCGGCCCCGCGGCTGGCTCACCCGGGAGATCTGCTCCACCGCCGGCCTTGCTGCCCGCGGTGGCGCGCGGTGCCCGCGCGTGGTTCGCCGCACCGTTCGGGATCGCGACCTGGGCGGCCAGGTCGAGGTGCACCCGGCGGGCCGTGGCCAGCGCGTTGCGGTGGTACGGCGGCAGGTCCATGCCGCTGGTGAACACGTCCACCGAGCAGCCCACGCCGGCGCGCCGCAGCGCCTCCAGCAGCTGGTACCCGGCGGCGGTCACCGAGCCGTCCGCGCCGACCTCGGCGAGCAGCACCCGCCGCGGCACCGCGCCGTAGGTGACGCCCGCGGGCGTGGTGCGCCAGGTGCACCACAGGGCCCGCACGCCGTGCAGGCGACCCGCGATCGGGGCCAGCGCGTCGACCAGATCGTGGTCGGTGCGGTCCTGGTCGGGGTTCTCGCTGAACCGGTGCCCTTCGTCCTGCACCGCTTCCACCACGTGCAACCGGTCCGCGGGCGCGTGCGGCGAGCCTGCCTCGTCAAGCGAGCGGCGCAGGTGGTACTGCTCCGTCGAGGTCACCGGGATCCGGCCCGCCAGCAGGCAGCCGATCAGGAACTCGGCGGCCGCGTCGAGCTGCCCGATGCCGAGCATCTCGCGAACCGAATTGACGGCGTCGTCGTCCACCCGGCCGGTCAGGGCCAGCAGGAGGTTGTGCAGGCGTTCCACCGGCCCCGCACCCTCAGCGACGTCCACCACGAATGCCTCCTTCTACGGCGCCTGCACCGGCACCGTCAGCCACGATGTCCCACGAGTTCGTCGGCGCCCGAGCACACCAGCGCCGACTCGGCGAGCGCGGCGCGGTGGTAGGCGGTCGGTTCCACCTCGGGCGGCAGCACCTCGACGCACGGCTCGGAGTCCCCGAGCGCGCGCAGGATGCGTTGCAGTTCGCTGGTGAGCTCGACGGGGTCCGCGGAACCGGTCACCAGGATGATCCGCTTGGGCCGCGTTCCCGGCAGGTGCCGCCAGGAGCTGCGGGTTTCGCGCACGCCCTGCCTGCCGCGCAGCGTGGCGCCGAGGACCAGCACCGCCGGGTCGCCCTTGTCGTCCACGTGGGACTCGGCGCGGAAGTTGTAGCGGTCCGGATCCGCGCCGGGGAGCACGGCGTGCACCACGGACGGGTCGGCACCCAGCGGCAGCAGGGCTTCGGCGAGCCTGCGGTGGTCGGCGTCGGACAGCGCGACGCGTTCCCGCAGCAGCGTCGCGGGCAGTGAGCGCGCGAGGACGTCGGCCGCCCCGCCCGCCAGCCAGTCCCGGTAGCGCCAGAGGTGCCGGTCCGGCAGCCTCCCGGCAAGTCGAAGCAGCAGCTCGTGGCACAAGAGGTCCGTTTCGCGCACCGCCACGTCGCCCCCTCCCAGCTCGTTCGCTCGTCACCCGGTGCGAGCGACCCCCGCACCCCTCATGCCGAGAGCACTCGATCGGGGTGCACTCTCTCGCGCGGAGTAGCGGAGGAGCAAGCTCGATCGATCACTCGCCGGTGTTCATACCGCCGTTCGGGTGACGGCTTGCTGATCACCCGAAGTAGCGACGCCCGAAGCGTACTGGTTGGTAGACGGGGAGCGGGCCGTACCTGGCGAGAAACGGTCCCGCCGCCGGTCGCGACGCGGTCCGGCGCCCGGACCAAGATCACCCCGCACCGGCCCGGAACGCGGAAGAGGGGGCGCGGCACCGCGACCCCTCCACGACCGACGCCCGCCCGCGGACACCGCCGCGCGGCGGAACCGGCGCTCACGCCACTTCGACGATCATCTCCACCTCGACCGGAGCTCCCACCGGGAGCTCGGCGACGCCGACCGCGGACCGGGCGTGGCTGCCCGCCTCCCCGAAGATCTCGCCGATCAGCTCCGAAGCGCCGTTGATCACTGCGGGCTGGCCGGTGAAGCCCTCCGCGGACGCCACGAAACCGACGACCTTCACGACCCGCACGATCGAGTCCAGCCCGACCAGCGCGTCCACCGCGGCCAGCGCGTTCAGCGCGCAGGTGCGGGCGTGCGCCTTCGCCGACTCCGGGTCCACCTCGGCGCCGACCTTGCCCACCGCCGCCAGCTCGCCCCCGGCGAACGGGAGCTGCCCGGAGGTGAACACCTGCGACCCGCTGCGCACCGCGGGCACGTAGGCCGCGACCGGGGTCGCGACCGCGGGCAGCTCGATGCCCAGCTCGGCCAGCCGCTGCTTCCAGGCGCCCACGATCAGGACTCCTTCGGGCGCTTCAGGTAAGCGACGTGCTGCTCACCGGTCGGACCGGGCAGGACGGAAACGAGCTCCCAGCCGTCCTCACCCCACTGGTCCAGGATCTGCTTGGTCGCGTGGGTCAACAGCGGCACGGTCGCGTACTCCCATTTGGTCATGGTCACCAGCGTAGAGACGACCGGGTGCGAGGGCGCCGCTGCCCCGCGGGCGCGTTCACCCGGGTGAGCGCGTCCGCGTCATGCCCGGCCCGCCACCGCGTCCCACCTCCGGAACGCGCCCACCGGCGGGCGGAACTACTCAGGCCGGCGGGCCCCGGCCGCCGCGGCACCTGAGCACCACGCGTCCGCGCCTACGCAGAACTACCGATGTGCGACCTGGAGATGGCTGCTACGTGCGGGAGACAGCGACCCCGGACCCCACCTACGCTGATCGTGTGACCGGATGGAACGCCGAACTCAACGACGCTCGGCTGCACATCGTCAGCGGCAAGGGCGGCACCGGGAAGACCACGGTCGCCGCCGCGCTGGCGCTGGCGCTGGCGACCGGGGGCCGCCGCGTGCTGCTGGTCGAGGTCGAGGGCAGGCAGGGCATCGCGCAGCTCTTCGACACCGCGCCGCTGCCCTACGCCGAGGAGACGATCGCCGCCGCCCCCGGCGGAGGTGAGCTGCGGGCGCTGGCCATCGACGCCGAACCGGCGCTGCTCGAATACCTGTCGATGTTCTACAACCTCGGCTTCGCCGGGCGCACGCTGAAGCGGATGGGCGCCATCGAGTTCGCCACCACGCTCGCCCCCGGTCTCCGGGACGTGCTGTTCACCGGCAAGGTCAAGGAGTGCGTCGGGCGCACCGACGAGCACGGCCGCCACGTCTACGACGCGGTGGTGCTGGACGCGCCGCCGACCGGGCGGGTCGTGAAGTTCCTGGACGTCACCCGCGCCATGGCCGACCTGGCGAAGGTCGGGCCCATCCGCGGCCAGAGCGAGGGCGTGGTGCGGCTGCTGCACTCCGGCGACACCGCGGTGCACCTGGTGACCCTGCTGGAGGACCTGCCGGTGCGGGAGACCCTGGAGGCCGTCGCCGAGCTGGACGCGGCCGAGCTGCGCCCCGGCGCGGTGCTGCTGAACCGGGTGCGGCCCGGGCACCTGCCCGCGCGCTCGGTGGCCGCCGCCGCGGCAGGCCGGGTCGACGCCGACCGGTTGCGCACCGGACTCGAAGCGGCCGGGGTGACCGCGGACGCCGAGCTGCTGGACGCGCTCACCGAGGAGACCGTGGAGCACGCGGTGCGCTCCCGGGCCGAGCAGGAGGCCGAGGAGCGGCTCGCGGCCGCCGACCTGCCGAGCGTGCGGCTGCCCGAGCTGACCGCCGGGATCGACGTGGCCGAGCTCTACGAGCTCGCCGAGATCCTCACCGAGCACGGCGTCGGGAGGTCGCGATGACGAGGCCCGCAGCGCTCGACGTCGACGGGCTGCTCGACGATCCGGCGAACCGCGTCGTGGTCTGCTGCGGCTCCGGCGGCGTCGGCAAGACCACCACGGCCGCCGCGCTGGCGGTGCGCGCCGCTGAGCGGGGCCGCAAGACCGTGGTGCTCACCATCGACCCGGCGCGGCGGCTCGCGCAGGCGCTGGGCATGCGGGAGCTGGACAACCAGCCGCGGCAGGTGGTGCTCGACGACTTCGAGCCCACCGGCGACCTGAACGCGATGATGCTGGACATGCGGCGCACCTTCGACGACATGGTGCTCGCGCACGCGGGCGAGGAGCGGTCCAGGCAGATCCTGGAGAACCCCTTCTACCAGACGATCTCCACGTCGTTCTCCGGCACGCAGGAGTACATGGCGATGGAGAAGCTCGGCCAGCTGGCCGCCTCCGGCGAGTGGGACCTGATCGTCGTGGACACGCCGCCGAGCCGGTCCGCGCTGGACTTCCTGGACGCGCCGCAGCGGCTGTCCACGGTGCTCGACGGCCGGTTGATCAAGCTGCTGTCCTCGCCGGCGAAGGCGAGCGGCAAGGGCCTGCGGAAGATCGTCGGCGCCGGGTTCGGGATGTTCTCGAAGGCCGTGTCCACGGTGATCGGCGGCCAGCTGCTGGCCGACGCCTCCGCGTTCGTGCAGGCCTTCGACTCGACGTTCGGCGGGTTCCGGGAGCGCGCCGACCACACCTACCGGCTGCTGCGCTCCCCCGGCACGTCCTTCGTGGTGATCGCCGCGCCGGAGCCGGACGCGCTGCGCGAGGCGTCGTTCTTCGTGGAGCGGCTCACCGCCGAGGGCATGCCGCTGGCCGGGCTGGTCGCCAACCGCACCCATCCGGTGTTCGCGGAGCTGACGGGCAGCCGCGCGCTGTCGGCCGCCGAGCAGCTGGACGCCGCCGGAACATCCCCGCTGACCGCGGCGGTGCTGCGGGTGCACGCCGACCGGGTCGCGGTGGCCGACCGGGAGCGGCGGATGCTCGCCCGGTTCACCCGCGCGCACCCGGAGGTGGCGCTGGTGGGCGTGCCCGCGCTTCCCGCGGACGTGCACGATCTGGACGGCTTGCGGGAGATCGGCCGGCGACTCGCGGCGGAATAATCCAAATATTCCTGGCAGCAAGAATGCGCAATCCGGTGCTCACAATCCGTCGGATCGCCATTGCGCTGAACGAGTGAACGGGTTTCCGGGCGGCCCGAAAAAACGAGCCGCCCGGACCGTGATCACGACGGGCTAATCAGCCCACCTGGTACTCGTCGATGTCGGCGTAGTCGTCCCGAGCGGCTTCCAGAAGCTCCCGCCAGTTGCGGACTTCCGGACGGCGGCGCAACAGCGCGCGCCGCTCCCGCTCGGTCATTCCACCCCACACGCCGAACTCGATCTTGTTGTCGAGCGCCTCTCCGAGGCACTCCGTCCGCACCGGGCAGCCGAAGCAGATCATTCGCGCTTTGCGCTGCTCAGCTCCCCTGACGAACAACTGGTCCGGATTCTCATCCCGGCATGCTGCCTGAACCCGCCAGTCCCCCTGCTCGAACATAAGGCTCCCCCAGCTCCTCACTGGATCGTCGGCGACCGAATTTCGTCCGGAGCCCCCCCGGCACCGGATGCCGCGGCGCATGGTGCGCCGTAACGATGCTGTCGCTGGACGTGGACGAACTTTAGAGCCCCTCGGTTCCACAACCAAACAAGGGTTGTCGCTCCGTTATCTTTGACCCTCATCACATCGGGCGGAACCGCCTGACACCGGCGTGTTGATGTCGGTAAAACCACTTAGTCTTGCCGTCGTGCGTGTCCGGGACAGCTTGCTGAAGCTCTTCGGCCTGTGTGTGCTCGCCGGAGTTCTCGTCGCCGGGATGCTCTTCCCGGCCGCCGGGGCTCTCGGAGTGGTGTCCAACCGCGCGGGTGACGCGGTGAACAACCTCTCCTCCGAGCTGATGACGCAGGACCCTCCGCTCGTGACCACGGTCACCGACCGGGCCGGGGTGCCGATCGCCTACCTCTTCGACCAGAACCGGACGCCCGCGGCGCCCGACCAGATCTCCGACCAGATGAAGGCGGCGATCACCTCGATCGAAGACCGCCGGTTCTTCGAGCACGAGGGCGTCGACTGGGCGGGCACGGTGCGCGCGGCCGTCACCAACCAGATGTCCGGCGAGATCGCCCAGGGCGGGTCCACGCTCACCCAGCAGTACGTGAAGAACTACCAGGTGCACGTGGTCGCCGCCGACGACCCGGTCAAGCAGGCCAAGGCCGTCGAGCAGACCCCGGCGCGCAAGCTGCGGGAGATCCGGATCGCGCTGCAGCTGGAGAAGCGGCTGGGCAAGCAGGAGATCCTCGCCCGCTACCTGAACGTGGTGCCGTTCGGGAACCAGACCTACGGGGTCGCCGCCGCCGCCCGCACCTACTTCAACACCACCCCGGACGAGCTGGACGTGCCGCAGTCCGCGCTGCTGGCGGGCATCGTGAACAGCCCCAGCGCGCTGAACCCGGCGACGAACCCGGACGAGGCCACGCTGCGGCGCAACATCGTCATCGACTCCATGCAGGCGCAGCACCGGATCGACCGGCGCACCGCCGACGCCGCCCGCGCCGCGCCGCTCGGGCTCGTCTCGCCGCTGAACACGCTGCCGAACAACTGCGTGGGCGCCGGGCCCGCCGACGGCTTCTTCTGCAAGTACGTCGTCGACTACCTGCAGAACGCCGGGTTCGCCGAGCAGGACCTGCGCACCGGCGGCTACACGATCCGCACCACCCTCGACCAGAAGGCCACCGACGCCGCGAAGCAGGCCGCCGAGAAGCACGTGCCGCGCGACACCAAGGGCATCGCGAACGTGATGGCCGTCGTCGAACCCGGCAAGGACAAGCACGAGGTGCGGGCGCTGGTCGCCAACCGCGACTTCGGCAACGACGCCGAACGCGGCCAGACCTCGTACCCGCTGCCCAGCGGCGTCGCGAAGTTCGGCGCCGGATCGGTCTACAAGGTGTTCACCGCCGCGGCCGCGCTGGAGAAGGGGATGGGGATCCAGAACACCATCCAGGCGCCCGGCCACTACACCTCCACCGTGTACCGCAACGGGTCGGCGCCCTACACCGTCGGCAACGCCGAAGGCGTCAACCCGGGGCCGCGGACCTTGCAGAAGGCGCTCGCGACCTCGCCGAACACCGCCTTCGTCGCACTGCAGGAACGGGTGGGGCTGGACCAGACGGTGGACATGGCGACCCGCCTCGGGATGCGGCAGACGCTGCTGCACTCGAACTTCCAGGGCGACCCGCTCGCCCCGAACGGCGCCAACGGGCCGTCGATGGCCGACGTGGTCAAGGAGAAAAAGATCGGGGCGTTCACGCTCGGCTTCGGGCCCACCAGCCCGCTGGAGCTGGCGAACGTCTCGGCGACCCTGATGAGCGGCGGCACCTGGTGCCCGCCGACGCCGGTCGACCAGATCATCGACCGCAACGGGAACCCGATCTCGATCACCGAGGATCCGTGCGAGCAAGCCGTGGACGAGGGCCTCGCGAACGCGATGGCCGTCGGCATGAGCCAGGACGACCAGGCTGGCGGCACCGCGTACGGCGCCGCGAACAGCGCGGGCTGGTCGCGGCCGATCGCGGGCAAGACGGGGACCACCGAAGCCCACCAGTCCGCCGGGTTCATCGGCGCCACCCCGCAGTTCGCCGGCTCGGTGCTCACCTTCTCCGACGGCACCAACCCGCAGGGCATCTGCGACAGCACGCCGCCGACGCTGTGCGGGGCCAACGGCGGCAACATCTACGGCGGCAAGGTCCCGGCGCGGACCTGGTTCGAAGCCATGACGAAGATCCACGAGGGCCTGCCCACGATGGAGCTCCCCGAGGTGACCGACCGCTACGAGAACGGCGGCGACGAGTTCCAGGTGCCCAACGTCGTCGGCATCAGCGCCGAGCGGGCCAAGCGCACCCTGGAGAAGGCCGGTTACAAGGTCGAGCAGCGCTCGGTCAACAGCGAACGCCGCAAGGGCTCGGTCACCAGCCAGACGCCGCGCGGCTTCGCGCTGCCCGGCGAGACGGTGACCCTGTCGGTGAGCACCGGGTACGTGCCGCCGCCGTCCACCGCGCCGAAACCCCCGCCCCCGCCGCCCCCCGCGCCGGGCGAACCGGGACGGCCGCCGGGCGAGCAGCAGCCGGATCCGCCGTTCGTGCCGATCCCGCCGGGCATCTTCCCGCCCTGACCGGCTCCCTACACTCGGCTGCTGTGACGAACACGCAGGCGAGCACGCGGCGGGTGCGGTCCCGGTACCGGCTGCTGCGGGTGGACGAGGTCGAGCGGATCACGCCGCGGATGGTGCGGGTCGTGCTCGGCGGCGACGAGCTCGCCGACTTCGACAGCACCGGCAGCGACCAGCGGATCAAGCTCTGCCTGCCGCGGCCCGGGCAGCCGATGCCGCTGGGCCGCGACCGCGCCGAGGTCTTCGCGCTGCCGCGGCAGCAGCAGCCGAAGCAGCGCACGTACACGGTGCGCTGGTTCGACGCGGCGCGGCGGCGGCTCGCGATCGACCTGGTGGTGCACGACCACGACGGCCCCGGCTCGACCTGGGCCCGCGACGTGGAAAGCGGGTCGCAGGTCGTGGCCGTCGGCCCGCGCCCCTCCTACCGGCCGGACCCGGCCGCGGACCGGCTCGTGCTGGCCGGCGACGAGACGGCGCTGCCCGCGATGCTGGCGATGGTCGAGGAACTGGACGAGCGGGCCCGGGTCCGGGTGTTCGCCGAGGTCGCCGACGCGGCCGAGCACCAGGAGGTGCGCACCGCGGCGGACGTGGAGTGGACCTGGCTGCACCGGGACGGGGCCCCCGCCGGGCGGGGCTCGGTGCTCGCGGACGCGGTGCGGGCGGCGGATCTCGGGCCGCGGCCGGACGTCTGGGTGGGCGCCGAAGCCGAGGCCGTGCACGTCATCCGGGAGCACTGCCAGCAGGAGCTCGGCCTGGACCGGCGCCGGGTGTACGCCCTCGCCTACTGGCGCTACGCCACCGCCGCCTGATCGCCTGCCGTCCGACTCCTGCCGCGGTGGGGCGGGTGGTCGGCCTGGCTACGCGCTCGCTGCTCAGCGGCTTCGCCGCCGACGGGGAACGACAGGGGACCGCTGCTGTTCAGGGGGTCTGGGGTGGTGATCGGGCGGTGCCCTCCCGAGCGTCGCGGGTCCGCCACCGGTCGTAGGCTGGGCGACGTGAACAAGCTCGGTCGGATCATGCTCGCCGGCGGCGCACTGGGTGCCGCGACCTTCGGCTACGCCGCAGGTGTCGAACGAACGCACTGGACGCTGCGCCGCGCCACCGTGCCGGTGCTCGCGGAAGGCGCGCCGGAACTGCGCATCCTGCACATCTCCGACCTGCACATGATGCCGAACCAGCGGTCCAAGCAGCGCTGGGTCGCCGCCCTCGACGAGCTCGCCCCCGACCTCGTGGTCAACACCGGCGACAACCTCGCCCACCCGCAGGCGGTGCCCGCGGCGCTGCGCGCGATGGGGTCGCTGCTGGACCGGCCCGGGGTGTTCGTGTTCGGCAGCAACGACTACTACGGGCCGAAGCCGAAGAACCCGGCGCGCTACCTGCTGCCCTCGGCGAAGACAAAGCGCATCCACGGCGATCCGCTGCCGTGGCGGGACCTGCGCGCGGCGATGACCGAACGCGGCTGGACGGACGTCACGCACCGCTGGCACGACGTGGAGATCTCCGGGATCCGGATCCACGTGGCCGGACTGGACGACCCGCACCTGAAGCGGGACAAGTACTCGAAGATCGCGGGCGACCCGCCGCAGGAGGCGCAGCTGCGGCTGGGCCTGACGCACTCGCCGGAACCGCGGGTGCTGGACGCCTTCGCCGACGACGGGTACGACCTGGTGCTGGCCGGGCACACCCACGGCGGGCAGCTGCGCGTTCCCGGCTACGGCCCGATCGTGACGAACTGCGAGCTGGACCGGGCGCGGGCGCGCGGCGCGTCCACGTGGGGCGACATGCACCTGCACGTGTCGGCGGGGCTGGGCACCTCCCCGTACGCGCCGGTGCGGTTCGCCTGCCCGCCGGAGGCGACGCTGTTGACGCTGGTCCCGCGCTCGCAGGGCGCCGCGCCGAAGGCCACCGGACTGTTCGGGAACCCCCCTTCCGGGGCCCGCGCGAACATCCGCTAGACTTTGCTCAGCGGCGGACGAGCACCCGAGATGTTCGCCGTTGAGTGATCGGGGTGTGGCGCAGCTTGGGAGCGCGCTTCGTTCGGGTCGAAGAGGTCGTGGGTTCAAATCCCGCCACCCCGACAGGTAGAGGGCCTGGTCAGGACTCCAGCAGGAGTTCCGGCCAGGCCCTTTTCTCGTCTCCGGATCACCTCTTGGGAGAAGACCGGGAGACGATCTTGGTATCAGCTCTCCCGGCCGCTCCCCGCGCGCTCCTTCAGAACCTCGTCCAGAACGGTCACCGGCGACCGCGGAGACATGGCGAGCCGCGCGTCCAACGCTGTTTCCCATCCTGGCCTGGAGTACCGGTACGTGGCCGCGGTGCGCAGGGCGGGCTGCTGCCTGCTGGCTGCCGGTCGCGCCGGGCCGGACACCGCATGGTCTGCGCCCTTCCCACCGGACCCTCGTGGAGGAGTGGGGAACGCCCGCGGTGCCGGCCGATGAGCGAATCGGGCACACGGACACGTCGGTCCGGCGGCGCTACACGCAAGGTGACCACGGAGATGCGGTGCCCGTCGACACCCCGGCGGCGGGCCACGTCAGCCAGCCTGAGCCTCGGAAGACGTACGTCCGGCCGTGGCACGAACAGGGCTCCGGCTTCGCCTGGGAGACATGGTCCGCTACCTGATAGAGCAGAAGGCCGGCACCAAGGGTGGGTACGTCCACAACCGGAACCTCGGCAACGTGACCGGCACCGTGATCCAGGAAGGCGAGATCCACGGCAACATCTCGCTCTAGCCCGTTGCAGTGCGCAAATTCCGTGGCGCGCGGAGAACGGCGCGTGGGTGGGCAGGGCCGATCATGACGAGCTGGACCAGCCCTTAACCGGCTGTCCATGCAGTTTGCAGGCACCCGCACGCGATCAAGAGACGACGCCCATCACCGCCAGAATCGCGAACAGCACCAGCAGAACGACAATGGTGACGACGGCGGTGATGAGGCTCTTGATACCCACTACGGACACTCTCTTTCCATGGCTTGCGGACAGGGCGCAGCGAGATTAGAACATCCGGCCCGCCACCTCCCACCTCGATGCTGTTACAGAGCCGAACGAAGCCTGGAAGGGCAGCGGCGTGACACGCCGCCCACCGGCTGCTCGGCCTGGCCCGCGCTCAGCGCAGGCGGGCGCCGAGTTGACGCTCGCCGACTCCCCCAGGCCGCACCCGCGGTACCCGGCGGACGACGACCCGCGGCAGCACCGCACATTCCACGGCACTTCCGGCATATCGCCCGGAAAAGGACTCGACCGCTGAACTGGACGACGCTTTCAGCCGCTCCCGTTTCCGTTCACGGGAACGCCGATGGTTTTCCCTCTACTGCGGAATCGACTCGGTCATCACCCGTTCCGGTGTTCTCGCACCCGTAGCATCAGGATGTGACGAATCCAACGGTCACTCGCAACTGAAGTCGATCCACGAGGTAGTTTTCATGCGTTTTCGCAAGAGCATCTCCGCACTCGTCCTCTGCGCCGCCGGTGCCGGTACCGCCGCGCTCGGCGCAGGTACGGCGCTCGCGGACGTCGACAAGGAATTCGGCCCGTACGACAGCATGGAGAAGTGCGGTAAAGCCGGAGAGGACCACCGCGGCGACGAAGGAATCGTCGGTTACCAGTGCGAGGAGAGGTCGGACGGCTTCTACTTGGTCGCCACTTACCGGTGACGACATTTCAAGCGTGACACCGGTGCTCGCCCACCTCGCGACGCCCATCCGCGCATTCGCGGAGCGGAACGGTCACGGGTAACGGGACCCGCGCATCCCAGCGGTGCGCCGCGCCTTTCGGAGATGCGCGACGGTGACCACCGGCGTGCTCGACCCGATCACGGACGGGGGGGCCGGGTGCTCCCCGCTACGGGGAGCACCCGGCCGGCCGTTCTCGCGTCGGAGGCCGGTTCGCGGTGCCGCCGGTCGATCAGGCGCAGGTCCAGCGGACCGGTTTCGACGGGCCCTTGAGCATCCCCGCGGTTCCGGTGAGCGCCGTTCCGTCCGGGCTGATCGAACGCGGGGCGACCTGCCAGCCGTTCATCCCGGGCAGCTGGGTCCGCTGCTCGCCGTCGACCAGAACGCCGTCCTGACCGGAGCCGGCGGGGGGGGGGGGCCCCCCCCCGGCGGGCCCGGGGGGGGGGGGGGGGGGCCGGGGGGCGGGCCCCCCCCCCCCCCCCGCGCACCCCCCCCCCCCCCCCCCCCCCCCCCCCCCCGCCCCCCGGGGCCCGGGGGCCCGGCGCGCCGCCCCCCCCCCCCCCCCCGCCCGGCCCGGGGGGGGGGGGGGCGCCCCCCACGCCGCGGTCGTTGATCGCGCCCGAGCCCGCGACGGTGTCGGGCAGCGACTCGGCCGCCCCCGTGTCCAGGTTCCAGCGGATCGCGCCGTCGGGGCCGTCGCCGAACACCCACGACCCGCTGATCCCGGTCGCCTCCAGGTGCGCGTTCGGCGCGACGCCCGCGGGCCGCGGGAGCGGGGCGCCGGTGCCGTCCGGCCGCCAGACGTAGCCGACGGTCGGGGCGTCGGGGGTGTCGCCGTCGACGGTGCCGACCACCGTGCCGTCCGCCGCGACGTCGGTGGCGATGCCGCGCGGCCCGACCAGGTCGACGGGCTGGTCGGAGCCCGGCTTCCACACGACCGGGAGCTCCCCGGCCGCATCGGTGCGGAATCCGGCGATCACGCCGGAGTCGTTGATGCCGCGCGGCGTCACGTGCCCGGGCAGCACGTGGACCTCGCCGTCGCGCAGCACGTAGGGCCGCCGTTCGCCGTACTCGTCGAAGATTCCGCCGACCGCGACCCCGGCGGAGTTCACGTCGGTCAGCGCATCGGGCAGGTCGGCGGGCAGGTCCACGATCTCGCCGTCCCGCCACACCACGCCGACCTCGGTCTGCACCGGGTCGTGGCCCACGGCCCGGCCGACGGCGGTCCGCCCGTCCGCGCTGGCCCCCGCTACCCCGCCCTCGGTGGTGCCGGGCGGCAGCGGGAGTTCGCGGATCTCGCAGGCCGCGGGCGCGGCCGGTCCGGCGGCGGCCACCGCGGGGGCGGTCGCCACGACCGATCCGGCGAGCGCACCGCCCAGCCCGACGAGGCCGATCAGGGTCCTTGTTCCGAGTTCCACCACAGCTCCCTCGCGTTGTTCCACGACTCCGGGTGACGCGCGGCGGCGGTGCGGGGTTGCCCGGTCCCGGTGATCCGCCTCGGGCGAGTGGAAGGGGCGGCGCGGTGTCGGGGGCATCGGGCAGGATCGTGGGGTGAGCGAGTACCCAGACGCGAAGATTCCGCAAGAGCTGTTCGACGACGCCGAGCGGGAGGCCCGGTGGCGAGCGCGGTTCAGCGCACCTCGGGTGTCGCTGCCGGATTGGGCGCGGGAAGCGCCGGGCCGCAGCCTGTACGTCTCCAACGCCAGCGGTACCTGGGAGCTGTACGCGTGGGACCGCGAATCCGGTGCGCACCGCCAGGTCACCGACCGTCCGAACGGGACGTTCCACGGCACGCTGTCCGCCGACGGCGCTCGGGTGTGGTGGTTCGACGACACCGACGGCGACGAGTTCGGTTCCTGGGTGAGCGAGGACTTCGCCGCGGGCGGCGGGAAACCGGAACCGGCGCTGCCCGGGACGCACCCCGGCTATCCGGCCGGCTTGGAGCTCGGGCCGACGGTGACCGGGGTCGGCATGTCCACCGACGACGGGGTGACGGTGTGGGTGTCCCGCGCCGGCGGAGCCCCGGAGGTCGTCTACGAGCACGAGCAGGACGGTGGCCTGTCCGCGCTGTCCTGGGACGAGAGCCTGCTGGTGCTGTCGCACTCCGAGCACGGCGACAGCAGGCACCCGGCGCTGCGCGTGCTGCGGGTGGACGGTGCCGCGACCGTCGCGGACAAGTGGGACGGGCCGGGGAAGGGGCTGGACGCGCTGGACTTCGCGCCGGTCGCCGGAGATCCGCGGCTGCTGGTGCTGCACGAGCGGCACGGACGGGAAGAACTGCTGATCTGGGACGTGCTGGCCGACACCGAGCGGGAGATCGACCTCGGCCTGCCCGGTGAGGTGTCCGCGGACTGGTACCCGGACGGCACCGCGCTGCTGATCGCGCACACCCACCACGCGCGGACCACGATGCACCGCTACGACCTGGAGACGGGCGAGCTGGTGGAGCTGGCGACACCCGCGGGCACCGTCGGCGGCGCCTCGGTGCGCCCGGACCGCTCGGTCGAGTACTCGTGGTCGTCGGCGGCGACGCCGTCGCTGGTGCGGACGCTGCGCGCGGACGGCACCGACGAGGTGCTGCTGACCCCGCCCGGGGAGCGGCCGCCGGGGTCCGAGCCGGTGCGCGACGTGTTCGTGCCCGTCCCGCACGGCCCGAACGAGTCGGTGCACGCGCTGGTGTCCCGGCCGGAGGGCGCGGGTGACGGGCCGGTGCCGACGGTGTTCAACCTGCACGGCGGGCCGCACGCGGCGGACGAGGACCGGTTCTCCGCGTACCGGGCGGCGTGGCTGGACGCGGGCTTCGCCGTCGTCGAGATCAACTACCGGGGTTCGACCGGCTACGGCTCGGCGTGGCGGGACGCGATCGAGGGCAGGCCGGGCCTCACCGAGCTCGCCGACGTCGCGCACGTGCACGACTGGGCGGTGCGGGACGGGCTCACCACGCCCGAGCTGAGCGTGGTCGCCGGGGCGTCCTGGGGCGGCTACCTGACGCTGCTGGCGCTGGGCACCCAGCCGGAGCGGTGGGCGGGCGGTGTCGCCGGGGTGCCGGTCGCCGACTACGTCTCGGCGTACGCGGACGAGATGGAGCCGCTGCGCGCCTACGACCGGGCGCTGTTCGGCGGTTCGCCGGAGGAGGTGCCCGCGGTCTACGAGGAGTGCTCGCCGCTGACCTACGTGGACGAGGTGCGGGCGCCGGTGCTGGTGCTGGCCGGGGACAACGATCCGCGGTGCCCGATCCAGCAGATCCTGAACTACCTGGACCGGCTGGCGCAGCGGGAGGTGCCGTTCGAGTTCTACCGCTACGACGCCGGCCACGGCTCGCTGGTGGTGGCGGAGACCCTGCGCCAGGTCGCCGCGGAGATCCACTTCGCGCGCCGGGCGGTGGGCCGCGCCTGATCCGCTCCGCCCGGCCCGCCGCGCGCGGGCCGGGCGTTCAGCGGATTCCCAGCCGGTTCACGCGCGGCCACCACGGGCGCGGAGCGGATCGGTGAGCCCGGCCGGCCACGGGCGGTGCAGCCGCACGGTGGGCCGGTCGTCGGCCGCCGGGACGGGCAGCTCGCCGCTGAGCACGCGGCTCCGCGGGCGCGCGGGTTCGGCCACCCGCCCGCCGCGCAGCACCACCACTCGGTCGGCGAGCTCGGCCAGTTCCGGGTCGTGGCTGATCAGGATGGTGGTGCGGGTGCGGGACAGCTTGCGCAGCGGCGCGACCACGTTGGCCTTCGACTCGGCGTCCAGGCCGTTCGTGGGTTCGTCGAGCACCAGCACCGGGGTGCGGCGCAGCACCGCGCGGGCGATGGCGATGCGGCGGCGCTGTCCGCCGGACAGCAACGCGCCGCGCTCGCCGAGGACCGTCTCGTAACCCTCCGGCAGGGCGCGGACGAACTCGTCGGCGTCGGCCTCCCGCGCGGCGGCGACGATCTCGGCCGGGGTGGCGTCCGGGCGGCCGAAGGCGATGTTCTCGGCGACGGTGCCGTGCAGCACGTCCGCCTCCTGCGGGACGAACGCGATCTGGTCGCGCACCACGTGCAGCGGCAGCCGGGTGAGGTCCACCCCGTCGAGCAGCACCCGCCCCGCCGCCGGGTCGTAGAAGCGCAGCAGCAGCTTCGCCAGCGTCGACTTCCCCACCCCGCTGGGCCCGGTGACCAGCACGAACTCGCCGGGCCGGATGGCCAGCCGGAAGTCGCGGAGCGCGTGCTCCGCCGCCCGCGGGTACCGGAAGGCGACGCGGTCGAACTCGACGGCGCGGCCGGGGCGCCCACCCGGCGGCAGCTGCGCGGTGCCGTCCGGGGCGTCGACCACCGCGGGCCGCGCGTCGAGCAGTTCGACGAGCCGTTCCGCCCCGGCGCGGGCGGCGGTGACCGCCATCGTGATGCGGCCCAGGTCCTGCAGCGGCGGGTACAGGTAGCCGATGTAGGCGGCGAAGGCCATCAGCCCGCCGATGGTGATGCGGTCGGCGGAGATCTCCCAGACCCCGACGCCGATGACCAGCAGGATGCACACCGTCTCGACCACGGTGACCAGCGGCGCGTACGTCGAGGACAGCCGCGCCTCCACCAGCTTGGCGCGGAACCAGCGCATCGAGGCGGCGTGCAGCTTCGCGTCCTGCCGTTGCTGCTGGTTCGCGGATTGCACCAGCTCGACGTGCGAGAGGCCCTCCGCGACGGTGCTCGCGATCTCGCCGTTCGCGGCGCGCTCGGCCCGGGAGGCGTCGCGGATCCCGGCGGAGAACTTCCGGGCCACCAGCCAGAAGGCGGGCGCGAGCGCGAAGGACAGCAGCGCCAGGTCCCAGCGCAGGTACAGCGCGGCCCCCGCGTACAGCACGACGCCGAAAAGAGCGGTTCCCGTCTCCACCACTCCGGAGGCGACGAGCCTTTCCACCGATTCCACGTCACCGGACATCCGGGCGACGAGATCTCCCGTTCTCCGGCGCGCGAAGAAATCGGGCGACAATCGTTGGACGTGCGCGAAGACGTGCGCGCGCAATCGCACGAGGAATCGTTCCGCCGCGCGCGCGGAGAGGTAGGCCCCGCCGAACGAGGCGAGCGCGCCGGCCACCGCGATGCCCAGCCAGGCCGCCCCCGGCGCCCAGAAGGCGTCGAGGCTGCCCGCGGCCAGCGCGTCATCGGTGATCAGCATGAACATCCAGATCGCCGCGGTGTCGGCCAGCGCGGCGACCACCAGCAGCACCCCCGCGACCAGCAATCCGGCCCGTTCCGGGCGCAGGTGCGGGCGGAACCGGGCGAAGATCTCGCGGATCCCCGGCGCAGCGGTCATGATTCACCTCTCCAGTGCGCGATCGCGCGGAACGCCCGGAGGGGCGGCGGCGATGCGGACGCCGCCGACCCTCCGGTGCGGAGTCACTTCCGCGGCTGCTGCGGCCGGCCCGGGGCGGGCTGCTCGGGGCGCGGGAAGTGCGGGCGCTTGCCGGGAACCGGAATGGGGAATCCCATGGTGACCTCCTGGTCGATTCTCTTCTCTGATTTCGCCGGGCCGTTCGGCGCCGACATGAACGAAACTACCGGCGCAATTCGGCGGGAATCGACGCGAATGCGCTGCCAATTCCCTGGGAACGAACTGGGTGCGAACCGGAGGTTCCGCCGGGGTCGCGGATTCCCGGGAAGCGCGCGGCGGCCGCCCAGCGGGCTCCCAGCCGCGGCGGGTACGCGGGTGACCCACGTCTCGCGCGTTGTTCCGCTCAGCGCGGAATACCCGCGCGTGCAACTGCGTCATGGGGGTCATGAGCCATCTCTTCGACCCGTTGAAGCTGGGCGCCACCGAGATCCGCAACCGCGTCTGGGTGTCCCCCATGTGCCAGTACTCCGCCGTGGACGGGGTGCCGACCGATTGGCACCTGGTGCACCTCGGCCAGTTCGCCGTCGGCGGCGCCGGGCTGGTCATGGCCGAGGCCACCGCCGTCGCACCCGAAGGCCGCATCAGCGCCGCCGACACCGGGCTGTGGAACGACGAGCAGGTCACGGCCTGGCGCCGGATCACCGACTTCCTGCGCGAGCAGGGCTCTACCCCGGCCGTGCAGCTGGCGCACGCGGGCCGCAAGGCCTCCACCACGGCCCCGTGGGAGGGCGACGGCACGCTGCCCGCGGCCGACGGCGGCTGGCAGACCGTCAGCTCCACGTCGAACGCCTTCGGCGCGCTGGCCGCCCCCCGCGCGTTGACCGAGGACGAGGTCGCCGCGATCCCGCAGCAGTTCGCCGACGCCGCGCGCCGCTCCGCGGAAGCCGGGTTCGAGGTCGTCGAGCTGCACTTCGCGCACGGCTACCTGGCGCACCAGTTCTACTCGCCGCTGGTCAACGACCGCACCGACCGCTACGGCGGCGACTTCGACGGCCGGGTCCGGCTGCTGCTGGAGATCGTCGACGCGGTGCGCGAGGTGTGGCCCGCGGGACGCCCGCTGCTGGCGCGGCTGTCCGCGACGGACTGGGTCGAGGGCGGCTGGACCGGCGACGACTCCGTGCGGCTGAGCCGGCTGCTGGCCGAGCACGGCGTGGACCTCGTCGACGCCTCCACCGGCGGTGCGGTGCCCGACGCGCGGATCCCGGTCGGCTCCGGCTACCAGACCCGGTTCGCGCGGCAGATCAAGCTGGAGGCGGAGGTGCCGACCGGCGCCGTCGGCCTGATCACCTCACCGCAGCAGGCCGAGGAGGTCGTGTCCTCCGGTTCGGCGGACGCGGTGCTGCTCGGCAGGGAACTGCTGCGCGACCCGCACTGGCCGCTGCACGCCGCCGACGAGCTGCACGCCGAGAACATCTGGCCGAAGCAGTACGTGCGCGCCCGCCGCGCCTGACCGCGCCCCCGTGCCCGCCGGGCGCCGAGCTCGGCGGGGCGGGCGGCCCCTCATCGCACGTGGTTCGGCCCGGCGCCCGCTCCGTTCGAGCGAGCACCGGGCCGGGCCGTGCGGGTGGTCAGGACTCCGCGAGCTGGGCCTGCCACATCCAGTGCGACTTCTCCAGCTCCTGCGCGATCGCGATCAGCAGGTCCTGGCTCACCAGGTCGGTCTTGTCCGTCTCGTCGATCCGGCCGCGCAACCGGCGGATGACCGTCGCCAGCGCGTCGACGATGGCGGCGATGACCTCCTTGTCGGAGCGCCAACCGGCCTCGAAGCGCGGCACCCCGGAGGCCTCGGCCACGGTCGACGCCCGGCCGTCCGGGGAGACGCCCAGCGCGGAGGCGCGCTCCGCGACGTCGTCGGCGAAGCCGCGCGCGACCGAGACCAGCTCGTCCAGCTGGAGGTGCACGTCGCGGAAGAAGCGGCCGACGACGTTCCAATGGGCCTGCTTCGCCACGAGGTGCAGGTCGATCATGTCCAGCAGGGTCCCCTGCAAGGCCTTGCCGGTGATGTCCTGGTCGGAGTCGCCGAGCGGGCTGGAGATCGGGGACTTGGTGGCGGTCATCGCGTACCTCCTCGCACCGGGTGCGCAGTCGGTTCGGGCATGTCCCCCGGTGGTTACCCGCCGAGCCCGCCCGATAATCACCGATCGGCGGTGCGGAGTCAGGAGCGGCGCTGTTCGGCGAACTCGACCAGCTGGGTGCCGATGGTGCGCAACGTGCTCCCCAGCTTCGGGTCGGAGCAGGTCCCGTCCGGTTCGAACCGGGCCTCCGATGAGTTGACCGCGGCGCCGAGCGGCGTCGGCCAGCCGCGCAGCGAGTGCACCACCGAGCGCAGCGCCTGCAGCGTGGTCACCGCCGCCTGCCAGCCGTACGCGGCGCCGACGCAGCCGACGGCCCGGCTGTCCAGGTAGGGGCGCTCGTCGGCGCGGAGGTCCTCCGCGTAGTCCAGCGCGTTCTTGATCAGGCCGGAGATGGTGCCGTGGTAGCCGGGCGAGGACAGCACCACCCCGTCCGCCCCGCGCAGCGCGGCGACGAGCTCCCGCGCGGCCTCGGTGCGGTCGGTGAAGTGCGGGTCGTAGAACGGCAGCACCAGGTTCTCGCCGCCGATGGCGCGCACCTCGGCGCCCGCCTCGCGCGCCCCGGCGAGAACGGCGTGCATCGCGCGCTCGGACTGGGAGTCCGGGCGCACCGAACCGCCGATCCCCACCACGGTCACGGTCATCTTCGGATCCTTTCATCGGGGGCCGGCGGTGTCCTGCGGTCGCAGCCGGACGTCGATCACGCTACGACCTCCAGATAACTCGAAGTCAAAGGTCCGCGGCAGTGTCCCGGGTCACGACTACCTGCTAGTAGCCTCCCGGGCACGGTCCGTCCTCGGGAGGTCTTGCCATGTCGAAAGCCGTCGAACTGATCCCGCCCCGGCTGCGCGCGCACGTGCTCGGCGCCGGGTTGCACGCCGCGTTCGCGCTGCCGCGGCCGCTGCGCAGGCTCATCGCGGGAGCGCCGCGGCGGATCGACGGCCAGGAGCTCGCGCTCGACGCCCAGCTGCTGCTGAAAATGCAAGCGCTCACCGGCAGCACCCAGCTCACCAACGGCGACGCCGCCGGGTCCCGGGCGCTGATGGCGGAGTCCACCGCCATCGTCGACCGGGCACCGCTGCCCGGCGTCGCGGTCGGCGAGCGCACCATCCCCACCCCGGACGGCGAGCTCGCGGCGCGGCTGTACCGGCCGCAGTCGCTCACCGAGCACAGCCCGCTGCTGGTGTTCTTCCACGGCGGCGGCTGGGTCATCGGCGACCTGGACAGCCACGACGACCTGTGCCGCTACTTCGCGAAGGCCGCCGGGGTGCGAGTGCTCTCGGTCGGCTACCGGCTCGCACCGGAGGACCCGTTCCCGGCGGCGTTCGACGACGCGATGGCCGCGTTCCGGTACGCGGTGGAGCGGGCCGAGGAGCTCGGCACCCAGCCGGACCGGATCGCGGTCGGCGGGGACAGCGCGGGCGGCAACCTGGCCGCCGCCGTCTCGTACCACGCGACGCGGGCCGGGGGGCCGAAGCCGGCGTTCCAGCTGCTGATGTACCCGGCGCTGGACGCGACGGTGCGGCGGCGCTCCCGGGACCTGTTCAGCAGCGGGCTGCTGCTGTCCGACTCGGACATCACCTGGTTCCTCGACCAGTACGCGGCCCCCGGCACCGACCGCACCGACCTGCGGCTGTCGGTGCTGCTGGCGGACGACCTGAGCGGCCTGCCGCCCGCGCACGTGGTCACCGCCGGGTTCGACCCGCTGCGCGACGACGGCGAGGAGTACGCGCGGCGGCTCGCCGAAGCGGGCGTGCCGGTGGTGGCGCGGCGCTTCGAGGACCTGATCCACGGGTTCGGCAACGTGCGGCAGGCGGGCACCCGGTTCAACGAGGCGCTGAGCGAGATCGCGGGCACCCTCCGCGCCGGGCTGGCCCTCGGCGGCAAGGCCTGAGCTCGACGGCCCGTCCGGGTTCCCGGGCGGGCCGTTCCGCGGGCCGCGGACCGCCGCGGCACCGGTCCGCGCGGTCGGATCCGGCGGTCAGGAGTCGAGGATCCCGCGGAGCCGGGCCAGCAGGTCCTCCCGGGAGGAGGCGCCCAGGCGCTGCTTGATCCGTCCGATGTGGTGCTCCACCGTCTTCGCCGAGATGAACAGCCGCTTGCCGACCTGCTTGTAGGTGAGCCCGGACAGCACCAGCTCCGCGACCTCCCGCTCGCGTTCGCTGAGCACGCCGTCGCCGGACTCGCCGATGGCGCGCGGGCGGGCCGGTTTGCCCTGCAGCGAGCGGGCGCACTCCAGCAGCCCGAGCATCGTGGGCCGGTCGGCGGTGCGCAGCGCCGCCTGCCCGGCGAGCCGGGCCCCGTCCCAGGTGAGCCCGGCCGCGTGCAGTCCGCGGGCCGCCTGCTCGGCCTGCTCGCGGTCGACCGCTCCGGTGAGCACGTCCTGCCAGGTGCGGGCGGCCGCGGCCATCGCCGCGGACATCGGGTTGTGCCCGGACATCGCCTCCAGCGCGGCCACGTGGGTGCGCACGGTCGCGGCGTCCTCGCTGACCACGGCAGCCTGGAGGCACTTCCAGCGCAGCAGCCCGGTCCACAGCGGCGGGTCGCCGAGCTCGGCGAGCAGGGCGAACGCCGCGTCCAGGTGCGGTTCGACCCAGTCCTGGTCGTGCAGCCGCGCGCAGGACACGGCGAGTTCGCCGAGCGCCAGCAGCCCGAACAGGTCCGCCGGGTGCTCGGCGATGGCCTGCCGGGCGCGGCCGCGGACGGCGTTCAGCGCGGCGGTGTCGTTGTCCCGGTTCGCGATGCCCGCTTCGATCGCGGTGGCCAGCAGCCGGTCCCGCGCCTGCAACGCGTCGGGGGCGGGCGCGGCGGCGTCCAGCGCGGCCCGCGCGCCGAGGGTGTCGCCGCGGGCCAGCGGGATCCACGCGGCGAGCAGCCGGTGCCGCACGGCGAGCATCGGCCCGCCGCTGCCCGCTTCGATGGCGCGCCCCACCACGGAGGCGGCGACGTCGAGCTCGCCGCAGTGCAGCGCGGCGAGGGTGGCGATCGCGGCCGGCGTGTCCGGCACCAGCGCGGCACCGCCGACCGGTTCGGCCAGCGACGCCGACCGGGTCAGCAGGGACAGCGCGGTGACCGGGTTGCCGGTGATCGATTCGCGGATCCCGTCGACGAGCTGGTCGGAGGAACCGGACAGCGAGGTCGGCGGCCCCGGGTCGGGCACCGTCCGCAGCAGCTGCTCGGCTTCGGCGAGCCGTCCGGTGCCGATCAGCGACACGGCCGCGTAGGCGCGGTCGCCGGGCCAGCGCAGGTGCTCGGCGGACCAGCGGCACAGCTGCGCGGAGCGGGCCGGCAGTCCGCGGTGGGCGAGCACGCTGGCCGCGACCTGCACGCCCAGCGCCCGGTCCGGGACGGTCTCGTCCACGATCACCGCGTCGGCGAGCCGCAGCGCCTCGTCGAAGTGCCCGGCGATCGCGGCGGCCTTGGCGCGGCGCGCGGCGAGCCGGACGGGCGGGGTTCCGGCGGAGACGGCGGCGTCGAAGAACCGCGAGGACAGCTCCGGCGCCTGCTCGGCCGCTTCCACCCCGGCCTGCTCGTAGGCCTCGGCCATCGTCGGGTCCGCGGCCGAGGTCGTCTCCGAGTCGAGGAACGGGCGCAGCAGCCCCAGCACCGGCCGGCCGCGGTCGAGCTGCACCCGCACCAGCCTGCGGGCGATCGCGATCCGCTCGTCGACGGGTGTGAGCAGCTGCGCCGCGCGGCGCGCCAGCGGCAGCAGCTCGCCCGCCCCGTCGGTGAGCCCGCTGGCGCGGATCGCGGACAGCGCGGGCACCACGTCGGCCGGGTCGAGCGCCAGCAGCCAGGCCAGCACGTCGGGGTGCGGGGCGGCGCCGACGGCGACGGCGCTCGCGCACCGGCCGCCGACCTCGCCCAGGGCGGCGAGCTCGTGCTGGACGTGCTCGACGATGCGGGACGGCACCGAGGTCGGCGTGAGGTGCTGCGGGCTGGTGTCGGCGAGCACGCCCTCCACCAGCCGCGGGACCCCGCCGGTCTGCGCGAGCAGCCGGTCGATCCACTCGGCGGGCGGCGCGGTGCCGAGGCCGCGTTCGACGCGGGCGGCGAGGTCGGCGGCGGTGTACCCGGACAGCACGACGGGCGGTCCGGAGCGGTCCAGGACGTGCACGAGTTCGGCGAGCTCCGCGCCGCGCGGCCACGGCCGGTAGGCGACCACCAGCCGCGCCCGCGGGTCGGCGGCGAGCTCGCGCGCGGCGCGCAGCGCGGCGTCGTCGAGCAGGTGCGCGTCGTCGAGCAGCACGGCGGTGCTCGCGGGGTCGGCGCGGCGGACGTCCCGCTCGACCGGCACGCCGGCGGCCCGGTAGGCGTCGGCGAGCTCGTCGAGCAGCGCGGTCTTGCCCGCACCGCCGGCGGCCTGGATCCCGACCTGCACCGGTTCGGCGGGCGCTGCCGCGACGGACTCCCACAACCGGACGGCGCGGGGCCCGGTCACCAGGTCTGGGGCGGTGGCTGTCCGGTGGTTCACAGGAGTCCTCGGTTCACGGAGACCTCGATTCGCGGGTCACTCGGCGGGATCACTCTTGGGGTGGGAGTGGGTTTCGTCAACGCTGCTGGGTCTGGACGGGGCTGGTCGGGGTCTGCCCGCCGAACCCCTGCACGATGGTCAGCACCAGGCCGCCGATGATCAGCAGCGCGGCCGCGCCCAGTTTCAGGATCTTGAGCAACCGCTGCCGGTCTTCGTCCGGCGGTTCCAGGTACATCGGTTCGACCTGCACCGGCGGCCGCGGTGGTTCTTCGCGCTCGGGTTCGCCGTCGATGACGTCGAGCCCGCCGGATCCGGGGCCTTCGACGCGGACGAGCACGCTGGTCTCGGCGGCGGACTCACCGCGGTCGCTGACCGCGGACAGCACGCCGACGGCGGAGGCCGCCGCGCCGCGGGCCGCGACGAGTTCCGGTGCCGCGTCCACCTGCGGGGCGCGTTCGAGCCGTTCGGCGACGAGCTGCTTGACCAGCGGGGTGCGCGCGGTTCCACCGGCGAGCACGAGCGCGGCCAGGTCCTCCGGCGCCACCGCCGCGGACTGCACGGCCTGCAGCAGCAGCTCCGGCACCCGTTCCAGGTGCGACCGGACGAGCTGCTCGTAGCGGGGGCGGGACAGGGCGAAGTCGGTGCGCAGCCCGGGAAGTTCGATGCGGACGGTGGTGCCCGGGTGGTAGGACAGCGCTTCCTTGCCGCGGGCGCAGTCGCCCCGCAACGCGACCAGCGCGGCCCGGTGCGCCGGGTCGGACGCGTCGAGCCCGTCGAGCTGGGGGCCGAACTCCGCCAGCAGGTGGGAGAAGATCTCGTCGTCGAGGTCCTGCCCGCTGGGATGCCCGGTGTCCAAGGTGGACCCGACCACGTCGAAACCGGGGCTGCGGCGGCGCAGCACGGTCGCGTCGAAGCCGGTGCCGCCGATGTCGGCGACGGCGACCGCGTCCTGCTCGGCGACCTGCTGCCTGCTGGCGTAGTCGACGGCGACGGCGACCGGTTCGGGCACCAGCGTCACGTCCCGCAGGCCGAGCGCGGCGAGCGCCTGGCGCACCAGGTGGGCGCGGAACGGCCCCCAGGTGGCGCTGTGCGCGAGGGTGATGTGCTCGGCCGGGTGGCCGAGCTGGTGGGCGACGGTGTCGGCGACCCATTCGACGACGGCCGCGACGAGCGCCTGCGCGGAGATGAACTCGCTGCCGACCAGCAGCGGCGCCTCGTCCCCGACCTGGCGGGTGAACCCTCGGACGACCCACTCGTGGTGGGTCAGCTCCTGCTTGCTCGCCTGCTCGCCTGCGACGAACGACCCGTCCTGGACCCGGCACAGCACGGTGGGGACGGTGTGCCCGGCGGAACCGAGCGGCAGCGGGGTGGCCGCACCCCACCTGCCGCCGTCGCGCCGCGCGATGGCGGCGGAGGTGGCCGTGGCCCCCACGTGGATCCCCAGGACGTAAGGCATGCAACCCCTTCCTGCGATCGCCTTCCGGGGTCATCTGGCGGTACCGGGCGCACGACCGGGGAAGTCCGGATCACACGGTCGGGTGACCACCCGATGACGCTCAGGGCGGTGACAATTTAGCGCGTGCTCGATCACGGAGTGCTGACGGATCCCCCTATGGGTCCCCTAGTCGAGTCAGGACCGCACCCCCTAACAGTGCCCCCAATCACTAGGAGTCGTACCCGATGGCTGCGGGCACGCCCCGCAGTAGCGTGCTCGCTGGGAGTGAGGGATCGGGCACGACCTTCACTCGGTCACACGTAACCGAGTTCCGCTGAGCCAGGAGAAAGCAGTCATGACCCACTCTCAGCCGGATGATGCCCCGGGCCGTACCGAGCCCCCCACTGCCACCCCGGGGGCGCACGACGCGCCCGGCCAGCCGGACGCACCGACGCTGTACGAGTTCCTCACGAGGCTCGTGACCAGCCCGGACGCCCAGGCTGCCTTCGACGCCGATCCGCGCGCCACGCTGGATCACGCCGGACTCGGGGACATGAGCGCGACGGACGTGCTGCACGCATCGTCGCTGGTGCTCGACTACGCGCCGGTCGAGATCGCGGACGAATACGGCCGCTCACTGCAGAGCAGCGTCGAGAAGTTCGCCGCGAGCACCCAGCACGTCGCGATCAACGAATTGCATCCCGCACAGCCACACGAGCAGGAAGTTACGGAACTCAGCATGCTGCCTCCGCACAACACCCCCGCCCCTGCCCCCGGCGACGACGCCGAGCAGCACATCCACGACGAGACCAACGTCAACATCGAGCAGACCGACTCGCACAACCTGGTCAACGTGCACGACGTGCTCAGCGGCAACGAGATCCTGAGCGGCAACGAGGTCAACGTCGGCAACGTCGTCGGTGACACCACCTCCACCGCGGTCGCGGGCGGCGACAGCATCGTCGGCACCGTCGGCGACGTCGCGTTCGGCGCCGTCAGCCAGGTCACCAACACCGTCGACAACACCGTCAGCACGGTCGGCGGCGTGGCCGGTGGCGCCACCTCCGACCTGCCGGTCGTCGACGACCTGACCGGCGCGCTGCCGGTCGGCGGCGACGCCGCCTCGGTCGACGCGGGCGCGCTGTCCGGTGTCGCCGGTGGCGCCCTGGACACCGTGGGCGACGTGGCCTCCGACGTGCCGGTCGCCGGTGACATCGCGGGCCCGGCCGTCGACACCGTCGGTGGCGTGGCCGGTGGCGCCGTGGGCACCGTCGAGGGTGTCGCGGGCGGCGCTGTGGACACCGTCGGCGGCATCGCCGGTGGCGCCGTGGCCGGCCCGGTGGGCGACGTGGCCTCCGCGCTGCCCGCCCCGGCCGACCTGCCGGTCGTCGGTGACGTGGCCGAGTCCCTCCCCGTCGAGGACGTCGCCTCCCACCTGCCGGCCCCGAGCGACCTGCCGGTCGTCGGCGACATCGCCGGCCCGGCCGTCGAGGACGTCGCCGGTGCGGCCACCTCGGCCCTGCCGCTGGACGGCCTGCTCTGATCCGACCTCCGGTCTGATCAAGGCGAAATGCCCTGAAAGCCGGGGGGGGCCCCCCCCCCCCCCCGCCCCGGGGGGGGGGGACCAACACCCCGACCGGACCCCAACACCCCCCCCGGGGGTGTAGGTGGGGGGGTGAGGGCCACCCCCCCCGCGGGGGGGGCGGGGCCGGGGCCCCCCCCCCGCCCTCTTGCTTTAAATTTCCCCCCCCCCCCCCGCGCCGGGCCCCCCCCCCCCCCCCCCCCCCCCCGGCTTTCGCATTACCACACCACAGTCCTGACACAAGTCACCCGCTCGGGTTTTCCTTTCGCTGTGTAACGGTCCACAATCGCTGCTGTGATCGAGACGGCGATGGTGGAACTGATCGATCGCGCGACCGCGGAATGCGCCGAGCAGCAGCGCCCCGACCTGCACAACCGGCTGCGCCAAATCCGGACGCGCGTTCTGGATCCCGCCCAGCTGGTGCTGGTCGTGGGCGAACCGAAGCAGGGCAAGAGCGAACTGATCAACGCGTTGGTCAACGCATCGGTGTGCGACTCCGGCGACGACGTGACCACGCTCGTGCCCACCCTCGTGCGGCACTCCGACCACCCGACCGCCCAGGTCGTCGAGCAGGAACCCGCCGGCGGGCCCGCCGCCCTCGACCGGTTCCCCGTCCCCGTCGAGCAGGTGCGGGAACGCATCGGGCAGGCCATCGGCAACGGCCGCCCCGTCAGCCGCGGCGAGGTCGGCATCCCCCGCGCCGTGCTCAAGGACGGTCTGGTGCTGATGGACACGCCCGGCTTCGGCGCCACCTCCAGCACCCTCACCGCCCGCACCCTCGGCGTCGTCGCGGAAGCGGACGTGCTGCTCATCGTCTCGGACGCCACCCAGGAGCTCACCCACAACGAGCTGACCTTCCTGAAGAAGGTCGCCAAGCTGTGCCCGAACGTGGCGCTCGTGCAGCCGAAGACCGACGTCACCCCGCACTGGCGGAAGGTCGTCGAGGTCAACCAGCGGCACCTCGCCGGAGCCGGGATCAACGCCAAGATCTTCCCGGTGTCCTCCACGATCCGGATGCAGGCGATGCACGCGAAGGACGCCGCGCTCAACGCCGAATCCGGCTTCCCGCAGCTGGTCGAATACCTGCGCGGCGAAGCGCTCGGCAAGCACGACCAGCTCACCCGCAGGCTCGTCGCGCAGAACGTCGCCGACGCCGTCGACGAACTCAGCGAAGCGCTGAAGACCGAACTCGCCGGGCAGAGTCCGCGCACCGCCGCGCAAACATTGATCGAACTGGAAACGGCGCAGCGGCGTTCCGAAGATCTGCGCCGGATCACCGGCCGCTGGCAGAAGGCGCTCAGCGACGGGATCGGCGAACTGTTCGCCGACATCGAATTCGACTTCCGGGAACGGACCTGGGCGATCACCACCCAGATCGGCGAAACCCTGGAGGAGGCCGACCCGGTGCCCGTCTGGGACGACTTCGCCGGCTGGCTCGACGGCGCGCTGCTGACCGCCATCGAGGAGAACTTCAGCTGGCTGGACAGCCGCCGCGAGCAGCTCCGCGACCGGATCACCGACGAGTTCCTGCGCGAGTACCCGGGCTCCCGGCCGCACATCGAGCAGGCACCGCTGCCGGACCCGTTCGACCAGGTCGCCCCGCTCAAGCAGCCCAGCAACGGGACCTACAAGCGGTTCGACCAGGTGCTGACGGGGCTGCGCGGCTCCTACGGCGGCGTGCTCATGTTCGGCCTGATCACCAGCCAGCTCGGGTTGGGGCTGCTGAACGTCGTGACCATCTGCTCGGGCCTGGTGCTGGGCAGCCGGAGCCTCGGCGAGGAGAAGGACGCCCGGCTGCGCCGCCGCCAGGCCGAGGCCAAGACCACCGCGCAGCGCTACGTGGAGAACGTGGTGTTCCACGTGAACAAGGACGCCAAGGACGTCATCCGGGCCACCCACCGCGCGCTGCACCAGCACTTCACCCAGCTCACCGAGGAAGCCCAGATGGAGATCAGCCGAGCCATCCAGGAGATCAAGCGCGTCGCCGAGCGCAGCGCCGTGGACCGCGAGGACCGGGCGCGCGAGATCCGCCGCAAGCTGGAGGAGCTGGCGCTGCTGCGCAGGCGGGCCGGGATGCTGACCGCGAACCGCATCAGCGCGGCATGAGCACGCCCGACCAGCCCCGGAGCGACCTGCTGGAGCGCTCCCGCGCCCTGCTCATCCGCACCATGACGTTCTACCGGGACGACCCGCGCACTTCGGCGTGGCTGCGGGGCCGGTTGGAGCGGCTGGACCAGCCGCTGCGCATCGCCGTCAGCGGCCGAGTCGGCTCCGGCAAGTCCACGCTGATCAACGCGCTGGTCGGGCAGGTGCTCGCGCCGACCGCCGCCGAGGAGAGCACCCAGGTCAACACCTTCTACCAGTACGGGCCGGAGCCGCGGATCACCGTGCACACCCCGCACGGCGCGGTGCAGAACGTGCCGGTGACGACGCTGGACCCGGCGACCATCCGCGACCTGCAGCGCTGGCGGCCGGACGAGGTGTCGCGGCTGGTGATCGAAGCGCCCTCCCCCGGATTGCAGGCGATCACGCTGATCGAGACGCCCGGGGTGTCGTCCTCGGCGGTGCAGGACACCGGGCGCTCGGCGCTCGCGCAGATCCTCTCCGAGGCGGACGCGGTGCTGTACCTGACCCGCTACCCGCAGCAGACCGACGTGCAGTTCCTGCAATCGGTGCACGAGCTGCAGCTGGCGCGGCGCGCTCCGATCAACACGATCATCACGCTGTCCCGCGCCGACGAGACCGGCAACGGCGGCGGTGGCGCGGTCGCCGCGGCCGAGCGGATCGCGCTGCGCTGGCGGGACGACCCGGTGGTGCGGTCGTTCACCCAGTACGCGATCCCGGTGATCGGGCTGCTGGGGCAGGCCGCGGTCACGCTCACCGCGGAGGACTTCGCCGCGCTGGTGCGGTTGCGGCAGCTCCCGGAGAAGGCGCTGGAGACGCTGCTGCTGTCCTCGGACCGGTTCGCGAACAACCCCACGCCGGAATCGGTGCCGCCGAGTGCGCGCCAGGACCTGATGGACCGCTTCGGCCGGTTCGGGCTGGCGCAGGCGCTGACCGCGCTCGGCGAGGGGATCACCGACCAGAAGAAGCTGAGCGCCGTGCTCCTGGAGGCCAGCAGGCTCAACGACCTGCAGGAAGCGGTGCACCAGCAGTTCGTCGAGCGGCAGGACGTGCTGCGCGCCCGGTCCGCGCTGCTCGCGGTGGACATGGTGCTGCGCGCCAACCCGCGGCCCGGGGTGGCGCAGCTGCACGGCGAGTTCGAGCGGCTGCTGGCGAACGCGCCGGAGTGGGAGGAGATGCGGCTGCTGTCGGCGTTGCAGTCGGGTCAGCTGAGCTTCCCGCGGCCGCTGCAGAACGAGGCGCGGCGGCTGCTCGGCGCGCACGGCCCGAGCGCGGCCGCCCGGCTCGGCCAGGAACCGGACACCCTGGAAGCGATCCTGGCGGACGAGGCGGGGGCGGCGCTGGCGCGCTGGCGGGACCAGGCGGTGAACCCGTTGCACGACCGCGCGCACCGGGACGCCGTGCGGGTGGTGCTGCGCAGCTGCGAACGGCTCATCGCCTCGCGCATGCACCGCTGAGCACCCGGCTCCGGACCCCGTCGAGCGCTGGAACGCACCGGGAGCCCGGCCCCGGTCCAGGCCCGGGAACCCGGGCCTGGACCTTGTGGTGGGATGCCGCAGTCAGCGGCGAGGGGCGGTTCGGTCGCCCCGGTCGGTGCCGGCGAGCCGGTCGTCGCCGGTGGGGTCCGCGTCCGGACGGCAGCCCGGGCACAGCCCCCAGAACACGATCTCGGCCTCGTCCACCGCGAACCCGGCCGGATCGACCGGGTCGAGGCAGGGCGCGGCGCCGAGCGCGCAGTCGACGTCCTCGGTCCGCCCGCACGCCCGGCACACCAGGTGGTGGTGGTTGTCGGCGGTCCGGGACTCGAACCGGGCGGGATGCCCGGCCGGCTCGATCCGCCGCAGCAGCCCGGCGTCGGTGCAGGCGTGCAGCACGTCGTAGACGGCCTGGGTGGAGACCGAGCCCAGTTCCGGCCGCACCGCGTTCGCCGCCTGGTCGGCGGTCGAGTGCGGGTGACCGGCCAGCCAGCGCAGCACCGCGATCCGCGGCCGGGTGGCCCGCAGCCCGCTGGCGCGCAACCGCTCGCGGAGGCGGGCCGAGTGCCCGTCCGCGTGGTCGACGCCCCTGGTCGCGGGGCCGCTGCGCTGGTTCATGGCCCCACCATTGTGCCACGAAAAAACTGGAACGAGTCAAAAGAGCCCCGTCCGGCCCAGCGGTGCCCGATCGCCCCGCCCGCGCCCGTGGTCGAACGGGCCGCGCGGGGCCCGATCACAGGTCGAGTTCGCGGAGGGTGCCGTGCAGCCGGTCGATCAGGGGGCGGCGGCGGGCCAGCAGCGCCGCGGCCTCCGGGTCGGGGTGCGCGGTCCGCTCCGGCCGCACCAGGCGGGCCGCGTGCTGCAACGAGTCGAGCTCGCCGAGCGCCCGCCAGCCCAGCAGCACCGCTCCCAGCCCGGAGCCGCCGCTGCTGTCGGTGAGTTCCAGGTCCATGTCCAGCGCCGCCGCGATCGCCGCCGACCACACCTCGCTGCGGAACCCGCCGCCGGTGGCCCGCACCGCGCGCACCTCGGCGCCCGCGTCGAGCACCGCCTCCTTCACCAGCGCCAGCTGCTGCGCCACGCCCTCCACGACGGCCCGGGTGATCTCGGCGCGGCCGTGCGAGCGGCGCAGGCCCACCAGCGCACCGGTCAGCCCCGCCTCCCACCACGGCGCCCGCTCCCCCAGCAGGTAGGGCAGCGCGAGCAGCCCGTCGGCGCCGGGCGGCACCGCCAGCGCCTCGTCGAGGAGGTCGGCGACGTCCACGCCGAACGCCTCCGCGGCCCACTGCCCGACGACGGCGCCGTTGCTCACCGCACCGCCGATCACCCACAGCCCGTCGGCGAGGGCGTAGCTGAACGTGCGGCACCCCGCGTCCACGCCGGGCCGGTCCCGCACCACGCGCAGCGCCCCGCTGGTGCCCAGCGACAAGCCGGCCACGCCCGGGCTGATCGCCCCGGTGCCGAGGTTCCCCAGCGGCCCGTCCCCGCCGCCCAGCGCCACCGGCAGCCCCGACGGCAACCCGGTGGCCGCCGCCATCGACGCGGTCAGCGGCAGCACGTCCGTCGGCGCGAGGATCCGCGGCAGCTGCTCGGCGCGGACCCCTGCCACCTCCAGCGCCGGGCCGTACCAGTCGAGCGCGTGCACGTCCTGCAACCCGCTGCCGGAGGCCAGCGAGGAATCGGTGGTGAACCCGTCGGCGAACGCGCCGAACACGTAGTCCTTCAACGCGCACCAGCGCTCGACGCCGCGCACCAGGTCCGGCCGCTCCCCGGTCAGCCAGGCGAGCTTCACCATCACCGACTGGGTGTGCACCGGCGTGCCGGTGGCCCGGTGCAGCTCGGCGGCGGACGGGTCGGCGCGCAGCCGCACCGCGACGTCCGCGGCGCGGGTGTCGGCCCAGTTGAACGCGGGGGTGGCGGGTTCTCCCGCCGAGTCGAGGCCGACGAGGGTGTGCATGGCGGTGCTGAACGACAGCCCGCGCACCTCGTGCCCGTGCTCGCGGGCCCAGCTCGCGCAGTCGGTGAGCGCCCGCACGGCGGCGTCGCGCACCTGCCGCGGGTCCTGCGTCGCCTCGCCGGTCTCCTCGGTGCGCAGCGGGTAGCCGCGCTCGGTCCGGTGCAGCACCTCCGCGTCCGCGGTGGCGGCCACCACCTTCGTCGCCGTGGTGCCGAGATCGATGCCGAGGACGACGGGTGCGGAGCTCATGCCCCCAACCTAACCGGGCGCGGTGGCGGGTCCCCGCGTGCCGGTCAGCGGCCCGGCGCGCGGACCACGAGGGAGGCGAGGTCGATGCCGATCTCGAACGGCTCAACGGTTTTGAACATCCCACCCCCTTCGAACTGGGGCTCGTATCCGCCGTCGCACAGCCGAAGTGCGGTGAGCGTCACCGAATCGTCGATCTCGATGATCCAGTAATGCGGAATACCCGCCTGGGCGTACTCCTGCACCTTCACCAACCTGTCGATACGCCCGGACCCGGGTGACACGACCTCGACGGCGAGCACGACATCGGCGGCGATCAGCCGGTTCGGATTCGCGTCGAAGGCCTGCGTGGACGCCATGATCACATCCGGAATCCGGACCGTCGCAGGGAAGCCGCCGCCGATCACGACTTCCACATCCGGCAGCACCTCCCATTTCACCGGGAGTTGCGCGTCCAAGATCGCCGTCAGGCGTTTGATGACACGCTGGTGGACGGCCGCTGCTTTCGGGGACACCTGGAGGACGCCTTCCTGGAGCTCGTAGCGCCGCGAGTTGTCCTCGGGGAGCTCGTCGAACTCCGCCAGCGTCAGCAGGTGGTCGGGCCAACTCATCACGGACATACCTCCGGAATCGGCACGTTCGAACAGCAGCTCGACCGGGTATCCCTGAAGATCACCAGGCCGGGTGGTGGGCGCCACCCGCTCGTGAGAGTAGAAGGGCGCCTCCCTCCCGGCCAGGAGGAAGGCGCCCGTCAGCGAGCCCGCGAGATCACTTCACCAGCGTCTCGGCGATCTCGTAGGTGTTCAGCGCGGCCCCCTTGCGCAGGTTGTCCCCGCACACGAAGAAGTCCAGCGAGTTGGTGAAGTCCAGCGACTGCCGCACCCGGCCCACGTAGGTCGGGTCGGCGCCGACCACGGCCGCCGGGGTGGGGAACTCCAGCTCCTCCGGGTCGTCCTGCAGCACGATCGTCGGCTGCGCCTCGAACACGCGGTGCGCTTCGGCGACGGAGACCTCGCGCTCGAACACGGCGTGCACCGCGAGCGAGTGCGTGGTGACGACGGGGACGCGCACGCAGGTCGCGGAGACCTTCAGGTCCGGGATGCCGAGGATCTTGCGGGACTCGTTGCGGACCTTCAGCTCCTCGGAGGTCCAGCCGTCGTCCTTGCGGGAACCCGCCCACGGCACCACGTTCAGCGCCAGCGGCGCCTTGAACGGCGTCTCCGCCGGGAGCCCGGCCGCGGCCAGCGCCTCGGCGACGTCCCCGGCGCGCTCCCCGACCTGCTTGCCGGCCAGTGCCGCGATCTCGGCGTGCAGCCGGTCGATGCCTTCCTGGCCCGCGCCGGACGCGGCCTGGTAGGAGGACACCACCAGTTCCTTGAGCCCGAACTCGCGGTGCAGCGCACCGAGCGCGGCCATCATGGACAGCGTCGTGCAGTTCGGGTTGGCGATGATGCCGCGCGGGCGCTGGTGCACCTGCTCCGGGTTGACCTCCGGCACCACCAGCGGGACCTCGGGGTCCAGCCGGAACGCCCCGGAGTTGTCGACGGCGATCGCACCGCGCTCGGCGGCGATCGGCGCCCACCGCTCGGAGATCTCGTCCGGCACGTCGAACAGCGCGATGTCCACGCCGTCGAACGCCTCCGGGGCGAGCTCCACCACGGTCAGCTCCTGGCCGCGCACGGTGATCTTCTTGCCCGCGGAGCGCGCGGAGGCGATCAGCCGGATCTCGCCCCACGGCACGGATTCGCGGTCGTTGATGATGTCGATCATGACGGTGCCGACGGCACCGGTGGCGCCGACGATCGCGACGGTGGGTGCCATCAGATACCACTCCCCGCGTACACCACGGCCTCTTCCTCGCCACCGAGCTCGAAGGCGCCGTGCAGCGCCCGCACCGCGTCGTCCAACTGGGTGTCCCGGATCAGGACCGAGATCCGGATCTCCGAGGTGTTGATGATCTCGATGTTGACGCCGGCGTTGGACAGCGCCTCGCAGAACGTGGCCGTCACCCCGGGGTGCGAGCGCATCCCCGCGCCGACCAGCGAGACCTTGCCGACGTGGTCGTCGTAGACGACCTCCTCGAACCCGACCTCGTCCTTGATCTTCTCCAGCTCGGCGACGGCCTCCGAACCGTTGTCCCTGGCCACGGTGAACGTGATGTCGGTGCGCCCGGAGCTGCTGCCCGAGACGTTCTGCAACACCATGTCGATGTCGACCTCGGCGTCCGCGACCACGCGGAAGATCTTGCCCGCCACGCCTCGGTTGTCCGGCACACCGCGCACGGTGACCTTGGCCTCCGACCGGTCGTGCGCGACGCCGGTGATCATCGCCTGTTCCACGGAAAGGTCCTCCACTGAGCCGGACACGATCGTTCCGGGCTTGGGTGAGTACGACGAGCGGACGTGCAGCGGGACGCCGTAGCGGCGGGCGTACTCGACCGCGCGCAGGTGCAGCACCTTCGCGCCGGTCGCGGCCATCTCCAGCATCTCCTCGTAGGTGACGCGCTCCAGGTGCTTCGCGTTCGGCACGATCCGCGGGTCTGCGGTGTACACGCCGTCGACGTCGGTGTAGATCTCGCACACGTCGGCGTTCATGGCCGCCGCCACCGCCACCGCGGTGGTGTCCGAGCCGCCCCGGCCGAGCGTGGTGATGTCCTTGGTGTCCTGCGCGACGCCTTGGAAACCGGCGACGAGCACCACCTGCCCCTCGGCGAGCGCCTCCTGCACCCGGCCCGGGGTCACATCGATGATCCGCGCGTTCTGGTGCGCCGAAGTGGTGATCACCCCGGCCTGCGAGCCGGAGAACGACCGGGCCTGCTCGCCGAGCGCCTCCACCGCCATCGCGACGAGCGCGTTCGAGATCCGCTCCCCCGCGGTCAGCAGCATGTCCAGCTCCCGCTCGGGCGGGGACGGGTTCACCTGCTGCGCCAGGTCGAGCATCTCGTCGGTGGTGTCGCCCATCGCCGAGCACACGACCACGACGTCATTGCCCGCCTTGCGGGTCTCCACGATGCGTTCGGCGACCTTTTTGATCCGGTCGGCACTTTCCAGCGAGGAACCGCCGTACTTCTGGACGACGAGCGCCACGTGAAACTAACCTCCTCGCGCCGTTCCTCGGGTATGGGTGCCCGGAGGAAGCGGTCGTCCCGGGTGCGGGAGTGGTCCCGCACTGACGCCGGTGGACGAAGAGCACCAGCGCGGCCACACCGAGTTAGTCGGCGCACCGGGGAGCCCCGCGACCAGCGAGAAGCAGCTTCGACCCGGCAGGTCGAGCGGCCCGTGACTGGTCGCTCCGCTGCTGCGCCAGCCTACCGAACCGTTACCGCCCAGACCCATAGCCGTGACTGACGACTAACCTGTCAGGCCGGTTTGTCGACAAGGGCGGAGGAGCGGGTTGTCCACCACTCCGGAGGCGGTCGGGCCACGACATCCCCAGCCCGCCGAGAGCATCCACGACCAGCGAGAACGTCCCGCCCAGCGGTGGTGGGAACGGGCCCGCGACGGGGCCGCGGACCTCGGCGCCCGGTGGGCCTTCCTGGCACCCGGTGTGGTTTACCTCGCAATCCGGCTGTTCGGCCTGCTGGTGCTCAGCTGGCTGTCGGCGGCCAACGACGAGACCCTCCGCGACAACCTGCGCGCCTGGGACGGCGAGTGGTACCTGGAGATCGCCGCGCACGGCTACGGCGGCGTCTCGGACAGCATGGTCGACGGCTACGGCCACCGGTCCCCGGAGACGCCGCTGGCGTTCTTCCCCGGCTACCCGGTGCTGGTGCGGCTGGTGCGCTCGTTCCCCGGCTTCGGGCTGGACGGGGCCGCCACGACGGTGAGCCTGATCGCCGGGATCGTCGCCGCCTACGGCCTGGCCCGGATCGGGCGCTCCGTCGGCGGCACCCGCGGAGTGGGGCTGTTCCTGGTGGCGCTGTTCGCGGCCTCGCCGATGTCGGTGACGCTGTCCATGGCCTACTCGGAGGCGCTGTTCTGCGCGCTGGCGGTGTGGGCGCTGGTGGGGGTGCTGGAGCGGAACTGGGCGCTCGCCGGGCTGTGCTGCGCGGCCTCCGGGCTGGTGCGGCCGACCGCGGCGGCGTTGATCGGCGTCGTGGGGCTCGCCGCGCTCGTCGCGCTGTTCCGGCGCGAGGACGGGTGGCGGCCGCTGCTCGGCGCGGTGCTCGCGCCCGCGGGCATGGTGCTGTACGTGGGGTGGGTCGCGGTGCAGACCGGGGAGCTCGGCGGCTACTTCGCGCTGCAGCAGCGCGGCTGGTCCTCCGCGTTCGACGGCGGGGTCGCGACCGGGAAGTTCATGCTCGAAACGCTGTCCGAGAACAAGTCCGTGCTGGAGACGTTCACGGTGTGGATCGTGCTCGCCGCGCTGGTGCTGCTGGTGCTGTGCGTGCGGGCGCGGATGCCGTGGCCGCTGGTGCTGTTCGCGTTCGCGGTGCTGGCGATGGACCTCGGCTCGGACGGGCTGATGTACTCGAAGGTGCGGCTGCTGCTGCCCGCGTTCCCGCTGCTGATCCCGGTGGCCATCGGGTTGGCGAACCGGCGCACGACGACCGCCGTGTGCTCGACGGTGCTGATCGTGTGCTTCGGCGCCTGGTTCGGCGCGTACGCGCTGACGGCGTGGTCGTACGCGATCTGACGGTGAACAGGAGGCCGGAGTGACCGAGGTGTTCGAGATCCCGGACGGCAAGGCGGCCGACTCGTCGGTACCGCTGCACCCGCTGCTCGCGGCGCGGTGGAGCCCGCGGGCGCTGGACCCGGCGGCGGAGCTCGGCGACGGGGAGCTCCGCGCGCTGTTCGAGGCGGCCCGCTGGGCGCCGTCCTGGGGCAACACGCAGCCCGCCCGGTTCCTCGCCGGGCGCCGCGGCGAGCCGGTGTTCGACCGCATCCACGGCACGCTCTCCCGCGGCAACAAGGGGTGGGCCGCGGCGGCGGCCGCGCTGGTCGTCGGGCTCGCGCGGACCACCGACGACGAGGGGGAACCGCTGCCCTACGGCGAGTACGGGGTGGCGCTCGCGGCGCAGAACCTGGTGCTGCAGGCCGTCGCGGAGGGCCTGGTCGCCCACCAGATGGCCGGGTTCGACCGGGACGCGGTGCGCGCCGAGTTCGCGGTGCCGGACGGCTTCGAGCCGGTCGTGGCGATCGCGGTCGGCAGGCTCGGCTCCGCCGACGGCATGCCGGACCGGCTCCGGGAGAAGGAGGCCGCACCGCGCTCCCGCAAGGCGCTGGCGGACCTGGTGTTCACCGAGCGGTGGGGCGAACCGCTGTTCTGAATCCGGCGCCCCGGTCTGTTTTCGCAGGCCCGCGACGTCCCCCGACCGGCCCGGATCGGGGGAGCAGAGCGGTCCGGGCAGTGACGCGCGGTAGATCGGTGGGGTATGACTCTCACTCGTGTGGACGAGCCCGAGAGCGGCGGCGGAGGCGCTGGACCGCGCCGATGAGCTCGCCGCGCTGCGCGCCCGCTACGCCCTGCCCGCGGGGGTGATCCGGCTCGACGGCACCAGCGGCGGGCCGCGGCCGCGCGCCACCTCGGCCCGGCTTCGCGAGTTCGTCGAGAACCGGCGGGAGCTCCGCGCCCCCGAACCGCAGGTCGACGCGGGACTGCACCGGCAGGCCCGGCTCGCGGCGGCCGAGCTGGCGCCGCTGATCGGGGCGCTGCCCGCGGAAGTCGTGGTCGCCGATTCGGCGTCGATGAACCTGTTCAACGCGCTGCGCGCGGCGGCGGCGCTGCGGCCCGGGCGGCGGGTGCTGGCGGTGGGGCGGCACGACTTCGCCGCGGACCACTACTTGGCCCGCTCGGCCGCCGATTCCGCCGGGTGCGAGCTGCGCTTCGTGGACGATCCGGCCGAGCTGCCCGCGCAGCTCGACGACCAGGTGGCGGTGGTCGCGCTCTCGCACGTCGACCCGCTGTCCGGGGAGGTGCGCGACGCGGCGGAGCTGACCGCCCTGGCGCACCGGCGCGGTGCGCTGTCGCTGTGGGACCTGAGCCATTCCGCGGGCGCGGTGCGGGTGGACCTGCGCGGCTGGGCCGCGGATTTCGCCGTCGGCTGCGGATACCGGTACCTCGGCGGGGGCTCCGGGGCGCCCGGCTTCTCGTTCGTCGCGCAGCGGCGGCGCGCGGAGCTCGCCGAGGTGGCGCCCGGCCGCGGCGGGTTCGGGGCGATGCCGCCGACGTTCTCGATCACCGAGCTGCGGGCCGGGCTGGCCGCGCTGTCCGGGGCGGACCCCGGGTCGCTGGCCGCGAAGTCGACCGGGCTGGCCGAGTTCTTCGTGCGCTGCCTGCGGGAACTGCCGGTGGCGGTCGCACCGGTGCCGGTGTCCGGCGCGGGGCGCGGCGCGCACGTGTGCGTGATGCACCGGCGCGCGCACGACGTGGCGCAGGAGCTGTCGTCCCGCGGGGTGGTCGTGGACCTGGCCGGGCCGGGCCGGCTGCGCTTCGGCTTCGCCCCGACGTGGTTGCGCTACGCGGACGTCCAGGAGGCGGCCGACCACTTCGGAGCGGTCCTGGCGGAACTCGCCCAGCGCCGCTGATCCGTCCGGTCAGGACACCACTTCGGTGTAGACGTCGGTGAGCTTGTTGCGGAGGTTGTGCGCGGGCGCGTCGGGCTGGATGCGCAGCTGCCGGGCGGCGGTGCGCAGGGTCGAGACGATCCGCTGCGTGTGTTCGAGCCGCAGGTCGTCCCCGCCGCGTTCGATCAGCAGCGCCCGCTCGGTCGCGGCGTCCACGAGCCGTTCCAGCACGATGATCGACGGCCACCACACCTCAGCGGCGCGCCCCACCGCGGCCGGTTCCATGAGCTGCTGCTGCAGCGCGGTGCGCAGGTCGGACAGCTCCCGGTAGGTGCGGCGGCGCAGCGCGGAGCGCCCCTGCACGCGGCCGGCCATGGACAGCGACACGTACTCGGAGACGGTGTCGACGGCGTCGGCGAGCCTGCCCGCGAGCGCGGGGCTGCGCCCCGGCGGCCACATCAGGTAGCCGACGACGAGCACGAGCACGCAGCCGAGCAGCGAGTCGACGAGCCGGACCCGGGGCAGCTGGTCGGCGAACAGGTCGCTCTGGTGCATCTGCAGCAGCACGATCGTGGTGACGACCATGGTGAACAGCCCGTAGTGCCTGCTGAGCGCTTCGGGGACGAACGCGGCGACGAGCACGGTGACGAGCGCGAGCCCCCAGCCGGGCGGCACGGCCAGCAGCAGCGCCCCGGCGACGACCACGCCGACGAGCGAGCCGATGCCGCGCAGCACGGTGCGGGCGAACACGGACCCGGAGTTGGGTTTGAGCACCAGCGCCACGGTCATCGCGATCCAGTACGAGTTCTGGAACTGCAACGCGATCCCGATGCCTTCGGCGACGGCGAGGCACAGCACCATGCGCAGCGTCAGCAGCCAGCCGGTGCGCCCGATGCTGATGTCGCTGCGCCACAACCGCAGCCGCTCCCAGGTGCCGAGGCGCGCCCGGAAGTCGGGGACGTCGGCTCGCTTCGCGCGGCGCCAGGAGTCGATGAGGTCGGTGAGCCCCTGGTCCAGCGCGTGCACCATGATCGAACCGGAGGTGGCGGGCCGGTAGGGCGGCACGGTGCCGCCGTCCCGCACGCACCGCGCGATGGAGCGCATCGCGTCGAGGGTGCGGTCGGTGGGCCGGATGCGGGCGTGCGCGAGCGCCACGGAGGCTTCGACGACGGGCGTGGCGCGGGTGAGCACCACGTAGAGCCGGTCGTGCACGCGGCTGCGCGAGATGGAGGCGCCGCCGACGAGGATGTCGTGCGCGTTGTTGAGCGCCCGGGTGAGCTCCTGGCGCGCGTTGATCGCCGCGTCGGTGCCCGCGGCGTCGAACAGCTTCAGCAGCGCGTCGAAGACGCGGGCGACGGCCCCGCGCGCGGGCGCGGCCCGGCGGAACGGCCAGGTGGCGGCGACCAGCGCCAGCAGCAGCACCTCCCCCGCCACGAACCAGCCGATCTGCTCGCCCACCGGCACGCCGGTGGTGACGTGCCCGGTGGCGACGACGCAGAAGGTGAGCATCTGGGCGCCCGCGGCGGCGCACAGGTCGTTGACCCGGCTGGCGAGCACCGAGGGCACCGCGACGGCGACGACCACCGCGGCCGCCCACAGCGGGCTCGGGGCGACGACGCCGACGGCGAAGCCGAAGCCGCCGCTGAGCACGGTGAGCCCGACCCGGCGGATGCGGTACCGGTAGGAGCCGGTGAGGTCGGAGAAGCTGGCGCACAGCGCGCCGAGCGACACGAGCACCGCTTCGTCGAGCTTGCCGACGCCGAGGCCGACGAGGGTGGGGCCGCCGATGCCGAGGGCGGCGGCGACGATCCGCGTCCAGTCCAGCGGAAGCGGCGCGGGCCGCAGCATGCGGAGCAGCCACGCGGGCAGCAGCGCGCGGGTGGCCCTGGTGGTTCCGGCGAGCGCTTCGGTCCGTGTCACGCACATCCCTCTCGCTGGTGGGGAATCCGCGCTCCACGCCGAGCGGCTGAGTGCGTGCATTGTCACGCCGCTCAGCCGCTGTTCCACCGGCTCCGTGCAAGCATCACACGTTGCGGTGCATCACATCACCGGGTCGGGGCCGGCTGATCGCCCGTCAGCCGAACGCCCGGATGATCCGGACCACGATGGACGTGAGGACCAGCCAGAAGATCGCGGCGATGCCGAAGTTCACCAGCACCGCCAGCTGCGGGTCTTCGGGCGTGAACAGGTCCGCGAAGCCGAGCGCGAGCGGTTGCGACCAGTCGGCGACGAACCGGGTGATGCCGTTGTCCGGGTTGGCGCCGCCGACGGTGAGCACCACGTGGACGGTGAGCACCAGCGCGATCAGCGTGCCGATCCAGCGGGCCACCGCGGCGATCGCTCCGACGGCCTTGGCGCGGCTCTGCGCCCAGTCGTGGGTGCGGCGCAGCCGCCGTCGCCCTCCGCTGGGCAGGTCGCTTTCCTGCGCACCGGTGGTCGCCCCACCGACGTTCTCCGACATACCCGGAAGTGTGACACGCGACAACTCACCAGAACTACCACCCAGTAGCCCCCGTGTCCGCCTCGTGACCCGGGTAGCGGCCGTCAGCCGAAGACGCGGGCGAGGAGGCTGGTGACGAGGACCCAGAACAGGGCCGCGAGGCCGTAGTCGAGGAGCAGCTGCAACTGGGCGTTGGTCGTCTTCACCAGCCCCGGGAAGAAGAGGGCCAGCGGTTCGGCGGCGCCGCGCACCGAGTCGGCGAGCCCGTTCTCGCTGGGCAGTCCGAACAGCACGAACACGATGTGCAGCACCAGGATGACGGCGAGCAGGAAGCCCGCGCCGTTGATCAGGGTGGCGATGCCGGAGCGCCCCTTTTTCGCAGCCATGATCCCAGTCTGCCCCGCCCGGCGGCGCCGGTGTTCCGCCGCCCGGCGGTCGCGGACCGACCACCATGTGGGACGCCGGGGTTGCGTCGTGGGCACCCGTTGCGGTTAACCTGGCGGACGTGGCACGCGTTCTCCTGCTTCGCCGCCGCGACGGGGTCAGTTAGGCCGGCCCCTCGTCGCGGGGTAGCAACCTGCCGGTCTGCGGTTCTGACATCCGACCAGCAGCAGGAGACGAACACCCGATGACTTCGCCGCAGGAACCCCAGGCCCCCTTCGCCGGCCGGGTACGCACGCCTTCCCGCCAGGCCCCCGCCGACCAGCAGCCCTGGAACCCGCAGCGCGGCTCCGCGATGCCGTACCACCGCTACCGCCCGTTCCACGAGCTGGTCGAGGACGTGTCGCTGCCGGACCGCACCTGGCCGGACCAGCGCATCACCCGCGCTCCGCTGTGGTGCGCGGTGGACCTGCGGGACGGCAACCAGGCGCTGATCGATCCGATGTCGCCCGCCCGCAAGCGCCGCATGTTCGACCTGCTCGTCGGGATGGGCTACAAGGAGATCGAGGTCGGTTTCCCCGCGGCCAGCCAGACGGACTACGACTTCGTCCGCGAGATCATCGAGGACGACGCGATCCCCGAGGACGTGCGGATCCAGGTGCTGACGCAGTGCCGCCCGGAGCTGATCGAGCGCACCTTCGCCTCCCTGGAGGGCGCGCCGCGCGCCATCGTGCACGTGTACAACTCGACGTCGATCCTCCAGCGCCGCGTGGTGTTCCGCGAGGAGCGCGAGGGCATCAAGAAGATCGCGAAGATGGGCGCCGAGCTGGCCCTGGAGTACGCGGGCAAGTACCCGGACACCGACTTCCGCTTCCAGTACTCCCCCGAGTCCTACACCGGCACCGAGCTGTCCTACGCGGCCGAGGTGTGCGACGCGGTCACCGAGATCTGGCAGGCCACGCCGGAGAACCCGGTGATCCTGAACCTGCCCGCGACGGTCGAGATGGCCACGCCGAACGTGTACGCCGACTCCATCGAGTGGATGCACCGGAACCTGGCGCGCCGCGACTCGGTGATCCTGTCGCTGCACCCGCACAACGACCGCGGCACCGGCATCGCCGCCGCGGAGCTGGGCTACCAGGCCGGGGCGGACCGCATCGAGGGCTGCCTGTTCGGCAACGGCGAGCGCACCGGCAACGTGGACCTGGTGGCGCTGGGCATGAACCTGTTCAGCCAGGGCATCGACCCGCAGATCGACTTCTCGGACATCGACCACATCAAGCGCACCGTGGAGCACTGCAACCAGCTGCCGGTGCACGAGCGGCACCCGTGGGGCGGCGAGCTGGTCTACACGGCGTTCTCCGGCAGCCACCAGGACGCGATCAACAAGGGCCTGGAGGCGGTCCGCGTCGAGGCGGAGCGCGCCGGCGCCGACGTGGCCGACCACCCGTGGGAGGTCCCGTACCTGCCGATCGACCCGAAGGACGTGGGCCGCAGCTACGAGGCCGTGATCCGGGTGAACTCGCAGTCCGGCAAGGGCGGCGTGGCGTACGTGATGAAGAGCGAGCACCAGCTGGACCTGCCGCGCAAGCTGCAGATCGAGTTCTCGAAGCTGGTGCAGGCCCGCACCGACTCGGACGGCGGCGAGGTGTCGCCGGGCGCGATGTGGCAGGTGTTCTCCGAGGAGTACCTGGAGCCGCGCTCCCCGCTGGAGCTGGTGTCCCGCACCCTCAGCGGCGAGACCGGCCACGAGACGGTCACCGCGAAGGTCGTCGTGGACGGCAGCGAGCAGGAGATCACCGGCACCGGCAACGGCCCGATCGCCGCGTTCGTGGACGCGCTGAGCACCATCGGCCACGACGTGCGGGTGCTGGACTACAACGAGCACGCGCTGACCGCGGGCGACGACGCGCGCGCCGCCTCCTACCTGGAGTGCGCGGTGGGCGACGAGGTCTTCTGGGGCGCGGGCATCGACACCTCCACCGTCACCGCCTCGCTGCGCGCGGTGGTCTCGGCGGTGAACCGGGCGCACCGCTGAGCCCGGCGCACCGCTGAACCGAGCGGACCGCTGAACCGAGCGGAAGGGCCGCGTCGGCGCACGGAATCCCGTGCGCGGGCGCGGCTCTTCGCCGTTCAGCGCCGGTACCGCCCGCGGGCGACGGCGGCCAGGAAGTCCATCCACTGCGGACGGTCGAAGGACAGGTGCCCGGCGGCGCGGTCCTTGGAATCGCGGACGGCCGCGCCATCCGGAAGACCACCCACCTCGACGCATTCACCGCCACCGTTGCTGTAGCTGCTGGTGCGCCAGTTCCGCGGTAATCCGCCGCCCACGATCTCCTCCTCCGGTCAGGCCGCGTGCCGATGGCGCAGTTCGTCGAGCCTGCGCCGGGAGACGCGCGGGTCCAGCGCACTCGCCCGCAGGCGCTCGAAGACCTGCCGGTAGCGGTCCACCTCCGCGGCCTCTTCGAGGTAGCTCGCCCCGCTGAGATTGTCCAGGTACACCACCGGGTCGTACAAGGTCGCGAAGTCGAGCATGGTGAACGCGGTGCCCATCGCGGCGTGCGTGCCGATCTCGAACGGCAGCACCTGCACGGTGACGCCGGGGCGCTCGGACATCTCGCGCAGGTGCTCCAGCTGCGCGGACATCACCTCGCCGTCGCCGCAGCGGCGGTGCAGCGCGGATTCATCGACGATGGCCCACAACGCGAGCCCGTCACCGAGCCGCTGCTGCCTGGCGACCCGGACTTCCGTCCGGCGCCGCACCAGATCGTCCGGCAGGTCCGGAGCCCACGACTCGATGATCGACCGGGCGTAGTCCTCGGTCTGCAGCAGGCCCGGAATCAAGTCGATCTGGAAAGTGCACACCGACGCGGCCTCCGACTCCAGCTCCACGTAGTCGCCGAAGTAGTCCGTCAACGCGTCGTCGTACGAGCGCCACCAGCCGCGCTTCTTCGCCTGCTTGCACAACCCCACCAGGAACTCCGCCAACTCGCCGTCGACCTCGTAGATGGCGCACAGGGCTCGCACGTCCGGAACGCTGACCGAGGTCATCGCGGTCTCGATCCGGGAGACCTTGGAACGACTCCAGTCGAGCTCGCGCATCACGTGCTCGACGGAGATGTCACCGCGTTCCTCGCGGAGGCTGCGGAGCTTCGCTGCGAGTCGACGACGGGCGACACCGGGCTTGTTCGACATGGCGAGCACCGTACCGGATCAATTTTCCATTACCGATCGGGTGAATTACCGCAATAGCACGCGTGTGCAACGTTGCACAGAATGGCCGATCACTGCCACAGTCCCGATCACCACTTCCGAACGGCCGCCGCTGCGACGGGAATCCACCTCCCCTTCCCCGGCGCGCGGCGGCTCCAGGGGCCGGTGAGCAGACCCCCGACGACGCTCACCGGCCC
>NZ_JAIUKC010000104.1:0-6738 GCF_020177435.1 Saccharopolyspora sp. 7B
GTGGGTGGGATTCCGCACGGCGTGGGAGTGGAAGCTCTGCGAAGGTCGGGACGTTCTTGATCCCGGGTGCGCCACCGCGCGCACCCGACGACACCGACGCAGAAGGAGAGGTCATGGCCGACCGCAACGCCACGACTAGCTGGACCGGCGACCTGGGCTCGGGTTCGGGCCTCGTCACCCTGGACTCCTCGAACGCGGGGCAGTTCCCCGTGTCGTTCGCGACCCGCGCCGAAGACCCGGCCGGGCAGACCAGCCCCGAGGAGCTCATCGCCGCCGCGCACTCGTCCTGCTTCAGCATGCAGCTGTCCGGGTTGCTCGGCGAAGCCGGCCTCACCCCGGAACGGATCGACACCAGCGCCGAGGTCACCCTCGGCAAGTCCGGCGGCGGCTTCGCCATCACCGGCATCGCGCTGACCGTGCAGGCGACCGTGCCCGGCGCCGACGACGCCACCTTCCAGCAGGCCGCGCAGAAGGCCAAGGAGATCTGCCCGGTCTCCGCCGCCCTGACCGGCACCACCATCACCCTGGAAGCCACCCTGTCCTGACGTTCCCCGGGAGCAACGGCCCGTTCGACCGGTGGGACCGGGCGGACGGGCCGTTCACGTGAGGGGCGGCGGCCCGGCGGCTGAGGGGGAACCCGGCGACCCGGGCGCTGCGGAGCCGCACGGCGACCGGTCACTCCGGGAGCCCAGGACGCCGGTCGCTCCGGGATCGCCCGGCACCCCGGTCGCGTCCGGAACCCGCGGCAGACCGGCCACTCCGGACGACCGCATCGGACGGAACGGACGATCCGCCCGCGGACCGCTCCGGACGGACCAGCCGACTGCTCCGGCCGCGCGAGCGCGACGGGCCGCGGGCGGGGCAGGATCGGGACGCGGTCCGATTCAGGGAGGCGGCCATCGGCGTCGACGTGGTGCTCGCCGTGCTCGGCGCGGCGCTGCTGCACGCCACCTGGAACGCCCTCGCGCACGGCATGGACGACCGGCTCGCCGGATTCACCCTCATGTCGCTGGTCTACGCCGCGATCGGCGGTGCCGCCGCCCTGGTCACCGGGTTCCCCACGGCCGCCGCGTGGCCGTACGTGCTCGCCTCCGCCGCGGCGCACGTGCTCTACCAGGTGGGGCTGATGCTCAGCTACCGCCTCGGCCAGTTCGGCCAGGTCTACCCGCTCGCGCGCGGCACCGCGCCGTGGGTGGTGGCGCTGACCTCCGCCGCGCTGCTCGGACAGCGGATCTCGGTGCCCGAGCTCGCCGGGGTGCTGGTGATCTCGGCGGGGCTGACCAGCCTGGTGCTCGTCGGCGGGCGGCCCACCGCCGCGCGGTTCCCGGCGCTGGCCGCCGCGTTCGGCACCGGGCTGGTGATCGCGCTCTACACCGTGCTCGACGGCGTCGGCGTGCACCGGACCGACGTGCTCGCTTACGCCGCCTGGCTGTTCCTGCTGCAAGGGCTCGCGCTGCCACCGCTGGCGCTGGCGGTGCGCGGCCGGGCGCTGCCCGCCCAGCTGCGGTCCGCATCCGGCGGCGCGCTGCTCGGCGGGGTGCTGTCGCTGGCCGCCTACGGCATCGTGCTGTGGGCGCAGACCCGCGGCGCGCTCGCGCCCATCGCCGCGCTGCGCGAGACCAGCATCGTGTTCGGCGCGCTGATCGGGGCGGTGCTGTTCCGCGAACGCCTCGGCCGGGGGCGCGTGCTCGCGAGCGCCGTCGTGCTCGCCGGGATCGTGCTGCTCAACCTGCCCTGACCGCGACCGGGCGCCGCGCCGCCGCGGTGAGGACCGCGACGAGCCGGGCGCGGAACCCGCGCACCGCCGCCTCCGCCGCCGGCGTCCCGGGGAAGCGGGCGCGCAGGAACAACCCGTCGTCGGTGCGCGAGACCCACAGCTGCACGTCGTCGGCCACCGTCTCGCTGCTGATGTGCCGCGGCCGGGACTCCGGGAACTCCAGCGACACCGGCATCGCCCGGTAGTCCACGTAGGACAGCATGAAGATGTCGCGGCGCACCCGCCGGTAGTCCTCGGCGACCGCGGCCAGCACGTTCGGCAGCGGCACCCCCAGCGTGCCCAACGCCTCCCGGAACGCGACCTTCGCGTGCGTGTGGGTCTCCGCGAACCGGCCCTCCACCACGTTGAACGCGATCGGCGCGTTCGTGGTGAACCAGCCGACCGCGTGCCGCCACCGCGGTTCGTGGCGGGTGTGCAGCGGGACGAGCAGCCCGATCCGGTCCGCGGCGCCCAGCTCGCGCAGCGCCAGCCCGGCGGCGGCCAGCAGCCCGGTGAAGGCGCTGCCCGCCGCCGACCGGCAGGCCGCGTCGAACGCGTCCGCGCACTCGGCGTCCAGCAGCCGGCCCGTCGTCGAACGCTGCGGCACCGGCTCGCCCGGCCGCACCCCGAGCTCCAGCGGGAAGCCGGGCGTCGTGCCACCGCGCTCCAGCAGGAAATCCCGCCAGTAGGTCACCGCCGGATGTTCGACCTCGGGGACGGGCGGTGCGTCCAGCACCTCCGGGCCGGGCGCGTCCCACTCCGGCCCGGGTGCGGTGCGCACCGCGTCGACCCGGGCCGCGGTGACCGCCGCGTGCTCCGCCGCGCAGTGGTCCACGAAGTCGCCGACCGCGGGCAGCGCCGCCTCCTCGCCGCGGACCGCGGCGCGGTGCAGCACCTGGACCTCGTGCGCGACCACCGCCATCGACTGGGCGTCCGCGCAGGAGTGGTCGAACGCGGCGAACGCGGTCATCCCCCGCTCGTGCCGGATCGCGCCCAGCAGGAACGGCGGCCACCGCAGCGGGTGGCACTGCTCGGCGAACCGCCGCGCCAGGTGCGCGCGCACCGCCGCCGAGCTCGGGAACGCACCCGCCTCGCGCCGCCGCAGCGCCACCGCATCGGGGGCGAGCACCGCGCGGTGGAACTCACCGCCGTGCTCGGCGAACCGGCTCAGCAACCCGGGATGCCGCCGGACCCAGCGCCCGAACGCCACCTCCAGCGCCGCGGTGTCGGGCTCCCCCGGCAGGTCGAACGCGACGGCCAGCCACTGCGGTGCCCCGCCCGCCCGGACCCCGTCCAGGTGGAAGCGCTGGTTCAGCGAGGGCGGCACCTCGCTGGGCGCGAACTCGTGGCCCGGCAACGGGAACGCGGTCCACTCCACGACCTCGCCGGACGGCGGGTCGAACGCGCTGGTCGTCGTGACGTGCACCGCCGATCACTCCACGGCCGCGAGCGACGCGGCGCCGCGGAACTCGTGGTCGCCCTCGGCGAGGACCCGGTGCAGCACGGCCTGCACGCGGTCCAGGTAGCGGGCCACGTTCTCCGCCGCGACCGGGGTGTCCGGGTAGCTGGCCTTCAAGTAGGTCAGCCCGCGCAACCGGTTGATCCACATCGGCACGTCGAAACCCTCCCCCGGACCGCTGAGCACCTGCGCGCCCGCCGCCTCCCACAGCTCGGAGCCGCGGACGCGGCGCAGGTCGATGAACGACACGATCGGCAGCACGGTGCGCGCGTCCTCCTGCAGCCGCAGCCGCGACCCCAGCATCTCCACCAACTTCACCACCGGCACGCCCGCGATCGCACGGGCCCGGACGAACGCCTCGTCGGCGGCGGCGAGCACTTCGCCGAAGGTGCGCAGCCCGGCCAGCGAGAAGTGCAGCGGCACCAGGTTCACGAACCAGCCCTGCGCCGCGGCCCACCGCGGCTCGTCGCGGGTCTGCACCGGGGTCAGCGTGCGGTAGGAATCCGCGCCGGCCAGCTCGGCGGCGGCGATCGCGAGCGCCGCGAAGATCCCGGCCGGGAGGCCGCCGCGGTGCGCCCGGCAGCGCTTGCCGAACGCGGTGGCCTGGGCGTCGTCGAACAGCTCGCGCTCGGTCAGCAGCTTGCCGCGCGGCTCGTCGCCGAGTCCCAGCGGCAGCGGGAACGACGGCGGCCTGCTGCCGCCGTCGAGCCAGAACTCGCCCCAGGTCCGCGCGGCCGCGGCCTGCTCCGCAGCATCGAGTTCGCGGGCGCGCTCCAGCGCGGCGAAGTCCGCGTGGTCGCCGACCTCCGGCAGCTCGGCCGGTTCACCGGTGACCTGCTCCAGGTACAGGCGGCGCAGTTCGTCGAACACCAGGAAGATCGAGTAGCCGTCGGTGTGCGCGTGGTCGACCGCGAAGAACACCGTCGACGACTCCGGGCGCAGCACCGCGCCGAGCACGAACGGCGGCCAGCTCAGCGCGCTGGTGGCGGTGGCGAACCGGTGCAGCAGGTGGTCCCGGATGTCGGCACCGCTGCCGTACTCGCCGACCTCGACGGGCGCGAACGCCACGTCCGCGGCGTCCAGCGCGCAGCGGCGCAGCTCGTCGCCGGTGTTCTCGAACCAGGTCAGCAAGGTGGCGTGCCTGCGCACCCAGCGCTGCCAGGCACCGGCCATCGCCACCGGGTCCAGCTCACCCGGCAGGTCGAACGCGGTGGCCAGCCACGGCGAGTGCACCGCGCCCGCGGCGTCGTTGGCCAGCGCACGGCGGAGGTGGTTCTCCTGGAACGAGGACGGTGGCGCCGGATGCTCCCGGGCCTCGCCCAACGAGTCCGAAGTGGACTCCGTCGGGTGCCATTCGACGAGCCTGCCCGGAGCGGGCTCGTACTCGCGGAGTGCGGTCATCCTCATGGGCGAGTTCCCTTCAGCACCACGTCGTGGTCCGGCCCGGCGCGCCGCGAACCGGCACCGACCGGCGTGCGCACGCCGGACCCTACTTGATCATGGAGTTCGACGTCCGTCCACAGTGGCGCGAACTCGGGCAGCAGCTCCGGGTCCGCCGCCGAGGCCGCCGCGCGCACCAGGTACCGGATCCGCTCGACGTACTCGCGCACCGCGGCATCCGTCCGCGCCGCACCGGGGAACCTGCTCGTCACGTAGATCCCCTCCTCGCTGCGCATCACCCAGAGGTAGACCTCGTCGGCGGAGCTGGCCGGCGCGTGCAGCGCCCGCGCCTTCGACTCGGCCCAGCACCGCGCCCCCGGGCTGGAGCGCAAGTCCATGTAGGACACCACGAACCGCGGTGGCAGCTCGACGCCCAGCAGCTCCGCCACCTTCGGCACGGGCACCGTCGACAGCGGCTTCGCCCGCCGCAGCGCCGCCCCGGCCCCCGGCAGCAGGTCCAGCAGGTCCATGCCGTCCGGCACCCCGGCGGCACCCGCGGCGACCACCCCCACCGGCAGCGGCAACGCCACCGGGGCGAGGCCGACGAACCAGCCCAGCGACCGCGCCCACCGGCGGGCGGACCTGGTGTGCAGCAGCAGCAACGCGCGGAACTGCTCCGGCGCGTCGGGGGCGCCCGGCCGGGCCGCGGCCAGCGCCAGCGCCGCCAGCGCCCCGGAGAACGCGCTGCCCCCGTTGCGGCGGCACGCCACCTCGAAGGCGGTGGCGCCGTCCGCGTCCACCAGCCACTCGCAGAGGCCGTGCTGGCGCGACCTCGGCTCGGCGGACGGCGCGCCCGCGGGCAGCGGGAACCCGGGCGGCGCACCGCCGCAGTCGGCGAGGAACTCGGCCCACCGCTCGACCGGTTCGTCGGAGCGCTCGAAACCGTCGGTGTACTCCCGCTCCCGGGCGCAGAAGTCGACGTAGCTGCCGACCTCCTCCGCGGCGGGCAGGTCGGCGGGGCGACCGGCGCGGGCGGCGAGGTAGAGCTCGCGGACCTCCTGCAGCACCAGCAGGATCGAGTAGCCGTCCACGTTGCCGTGGTCGAACGCGAGGCACACCGTGCACGAGTCGGCGCGGGTGACGGTCGCGAACACGTACGAGGGCCAGCTCGTCGGGTCGGTGCGCGCGTTGAACAGCTCGCGCAACGCGTCGGAGATCTCCGCCGGTTCCCGGAAGGTACCCAGCCCGTCGCGGGAGATCACCGATCGACCGGGGGCCCAGGTGCGGCGCCGGACCTCGCCGCCGTCCGAGCGCAGGGCGCTGCGCAGGGTCTCGTGCCGGTCGACCCACCGCAGCAGCGCCGCGCGCCAGGCCGGCTCGTCCAGCGGGCCGTCCAGGTCGAAGCCGATCGCCAGCCAGCTCGGGTCGCTCGCCGCGCCCTGCTCGGCCCGGGCCCGCACGTGGGCCTGCTGCAGGTGCGACGGCGGGCGGGGGTCGGGCACGGGTTCCGCCCCTTCCGCGGGGGACACGCTCCACTGCGCCGCCTCGCCCGGCCGGACGCTGTAGTCCGCGATCTCCGTGAATCTCATGCCACCCAATCAGGTTGCCGATACCGCGCCCCGCTCGCGTCGGGTCGTCGCACTGGACCATTCCGATGCGCGGAGAGGTCATGATGCCGCAAGGCGACCGGAATGGGTTTCGGGGCCCCACCGGTCCAGCGCGCTAGGGCGGCCATTCAAAACCGGGGAACTGCGCGACCGCAAGACCCCGATGCGCGAGGAGAACGTTTCCGCAGTTCAGTGCGGTCGGAATTCACATCCACGGGGCGGGATCGGGACGCGGCACGACCGATTCAGGAACGTTTTCCACGAGCGCTGATATTTGTTCGAGTCGTGAAAACTTTCCGGCCAGATGCGAGTTTCATCGCCCTTGCCGCACGATTCACCGCGCACTCGCATCACTGCACCACGCGAATCGACGCCCCCCGGAAAGCGAACGTGGGGGGGGGGGCCCCCCCCGCCCCCCCCCCCAACCCAGGGGGGGAGGACACCCCCCCGGCCAGGGCCGGCGCCCCCCGCCCCCCCCCGGCCCCGGGGGGATTGCACGGGGGCGCCCGCCCCCCCCAGTTGGCCCCGGGGCGCCC